>JBOFDD010000133.1:0-3192 GCA_051646645.1 Bacteroidales bacterium
AGTCGTTCAACGCAAAAATTAAGGCTTTAAGGTCTCAGTTTAGAGGTGTTAGTGATATTAAATTCTTCATGTATAGGCTTACTAAATTGTATGCGTAATATCAATCCACACCAACCGGATTTATCCGCTGATCCCTGAAGGGCTTGGAGTAGAACAGAACATTAAAGAAAAAAAGAAACAACCGTGAAGTAGGATATGAATAAAACTCCGAATAACAAGATTTGAGAGCCCGATCTCCTTTGTAATCTGCCGTACTTAAAGTATACCCGAAGGCGCAGCCCGCCATTAGAAATCAAAGCATTTACTCGGCTTTATGAAAAAAACTGTGAGTTTACCAATCGTAAATCAACACGGCTGTTTCTGAATGCAAATATAAATCTCTTTAATGAACCTGTCAAATGTTTTAACATTTTTATTTGTGATTTCTCTCACTAATTCTAAAATTAATCGATTGTCATACTTTTAATGGGGTTGACAAAGGGATTAATATTGCATTTGATTATATAACATCTTATCCTTTCGAATAGTTTATAAATTGTTATTTTGGATAAATATACATATTAAAGACTGGTAAAAAAGGTAATAGTGACTTTGTTTCTTGGTTGAATGTCTTTGTTAATAGTATCTTTGTGGTAGATAATGACGTTTGAAGTAAAAAAAGATAAATGAATAAATATGCAATTTGAGGAGAAATTTGAAGAAAAAAAGCCCCGAATTTGGGTTGCGGTACTACCTATATTCTTTTTGGTTGTAGCGTTAAGCCTGAATGTATACTATCTGGGGAGCGATGCCTTGGGAGGCGCCAGTCAGATATTGTTAATTATATCTGCTCTGCTTTGTTTTGGTATTGCGAAGTTTGAAACAGGTGTGACATGGGCGAAAACTGAGAAAACAATTGTGAAGCATATCGGGGATTCTACTCCGGCTATTCTTATATTGTTTATGATTGGTGCATTGTCAGGGACATGGATGCTTAGCGGGGTTGTTCCTACGATGATCTATTATGGATTGCAGCTGATTGATCCATCGACGTTTTTGCTCACTGCATGTGTGATTTCGGCGATTGTGTCGGTCGCAGCCGGTAGTTCGTGGGCAACTGTTGCAACGATTGGTGTTGCGATGATGGGCGTAGGTAAAGCTCTTGGTTATGCTGACGGGTGGATTGCTGGAGTAATCATCTCGGGTGCATATTTTGGAGATAAGGTTTCGCCGCTGTCAGAAACAACGAATCTTGCTGCGAATATTACAGGGACACCGTTGTTTAAGCATATACGATTTATGATGATTACAACTGTTCCGAATTTTGTAATTACGCTTACTGTATTTTTTGTGGCTGGCCTGGTGATGAATACGCAGGGTGATGCTCAGATGTCCGGATTTACCGAAGCGCTTAAGAATTCGTATATGATTAGTCCGTGGTTGTTGCTTATTCCTGCAGGTACATTTGTGCTTATCTCAAAAAAGATGCCTACGCTGATTATATTGATGATTTCCTCTGTTGTGGCTGCAGTTGTAGCTGCTGTTTTTCAGACTCCCGTGAATGAAATGATTACCGGTATTGCCGACGATAAGCTTGCAGCGGGTGTGATGTCTTCGTTTCAGGCTATGTACGGAAGTGTGGCAGTGGATACGGGCTATCCGGCATTGAATGAGCTTGTGGCGACTAAAGGTATGGGTGGGATGATGAATACGGTTTGGCTGATACTTGCGGCAATGACTTTTGGCGGATGTATGGAGGCAGGAGGTATGCTTCGCTCTATTTCGGATGCAATGATCAAGCTAATGCGTAATACGTTTTCAACAGTCGGATGTACTACTTTTTCCTGTTTGTTTCTGAATGTGACAACTGCCGATCAGTATATTTCGATTCTTCTTCCCGGTAAAATGTTTGCCGGTATATATAAGGATAGGGGGTATGACAGTGCGCTGCTTAGCCGGACGCTTGAAGATAGTGCGACTGTAACAGGCGTGCTGATTCCCTGGAATGCTTGTGGATTGACTCAGGCTACAGTTCTTAATGTGTCGACAATGACTTATCTTCCATATTGCTTTTTTAATTTATTGAGTCCGATAACTACTCTGCTTATTGCAGCGATCGGATATAAGATTAAACAAAAGGATGTTGTGGCTGATGACGTAGTGGATGTGTCAGGAGGAATGGAACCAGTGAATTGTCTTAATGCTAAAGTTGACGCATAAAATAAATGATTTTTGGTCTTCATGATTGAAAAAAAGATTACCTTTGCACCGATTTTTTTAGAGAATTGTTAAAATGGACGACGATAGTTGTATATTATTCTAATCGGGCAGAGGTAATCTTTTTTTGTATTTCCTCTGTCGCAAAAGTGTGGAGGAAAGTAAATGTTGAATTACTTTGCATGCCAGGGTGGGTTTTATGAAACAGACTCGTGGGTGTCGGATTGTTGGATCAATGTGGTTTGTCCGACAGCTGATGATCTCAATCTATTAGTGGATAAATTTGATGTTCCGGTATCGTTTCTTAACGATATTGAGGATAATGAAGAGCGTCCGCGTATAGAGCATGAAGATGGCTGGAGGCTCGTTATTTTGCGGGTGCCTTTCAGAACTGAAGATAATGATAATCCTTTTATTACAGTGCCGATGGGTATTATTTCAAAAGGAGACCTGTTTATCTCGGTTTGCCATTACGATGTGGAGATGCTAAATGATTTTGTGCTGTTTTCAAGAAGAAAGCTTTATTCGGGAAAGAAGCGGGAGGATTTGCTTCTTCATCTTATGCTGTCGTCTGCGGTTTGGTTTATGAAATATCTGAAGCAGGTGAATTTGCAAATCAAGCAAGGTGAAGATGAGCTGGAGAGATCAGTGAGAAATGAAGAGCTTCATCGCCTGATGAAGCTTGAACGTACGCTTGTCTATTTTATTACTTCGATTCGTGGAAATGAGATCCTGATGATTAAGCTTAAGAGCATGTTTAAGCAAGCCGGTATTGATTATGATATGGATTTGCTCGAAGATGTTGAGATTGAAATACAGCAGGCACATAGTTCGGCAAATATTTACAGTCATATTTTATCGAGTATGATGGATACGTTTGCTTCGATTATTTCAAATAACCTGAATATAATCATGAAACGTCTGACGTCGATCTCGATTATTCTTATGATTCCGACTTTGATAGCAAGTTTTTACGGGATGAATGTTCCGAACGGT
>JBOFDD010000134.1:0-12683 GCA_051646645.1 Bacteroidales bacterium
GCACTAATTTTTTTCACTGTAAACCGAAATAGTAATAAGTTTCTTCTCTTGTAAACCCAAAACGGATTAAGAAAACGACACTGTAAACTCAATCCGTAATTAGTTTCTAAACCTGTCAACCTTTTTTAGTAAAAGTCAATTTCATTCTCTTATGTGAATTTTCATAAGTATCAACGCGCCGGTTCATACGTATGAACGTACACGTTCATTTAAAAGGAAATATATTTTCATACGTATGAACCGGCGCGTCCATTTAAATGAACTTTTGGGATTGAACGTATGAAAATAAGCAGGTTACTGATCTTCAAGATACGTGTATCTCTGCCACGAAATACGCATTTCTCTGCCGGGAAATGCGTATTTCTTTCTCTCAAAATATATATATCGTGGCAAGCAAATGCATATTTCCAGCCGTAGAAGTATATATTTCTTTCCATAATCCTGAAATCGTTGACAAATCAGGCTCATTTTCCTGATTTTGTATACAGTTTCGGATCAAATTCCTGAAACGGTTGTCGGTTTTGACGATTTTCCTGATTTTTGGCGACAATAATTCTTCCATTTTAAATTTATCAAAGGTGAATCTTACAAAAACGAGCGTAGGTTTTAGGAAGGATCAACGCTGATTTTTATAAAAACCAACGCTGATAAAATAATTTATCAACGTTGGTTTTTCCTCCCACGAAAGATGAATTTTATATTTCCATATTTCCATAAATGGGAATATGGTTTGATAATGAGTTGTTTAGGTATGGAAATACACTATGGAAACATGGAAAGACTATGGAAATATAAAATCGAAATTTTATGCGAGTAGGTTTTTATATATATTTCTATTATTAAAGATTGGCACTATAGTTAATAACCAACGTGTCCGTATGTTCTTCTGTAGAGACGATATACATATCGTCTCCGGTTCGAAACCATTAAGGCGGAGATTAATGCAATGATGGTATGGTCCGTATATCTGTATAAATGTATTCGTTACATTATATTTCGTTGGTTTTTCGAATCTGTCGTTTTTTGTGCACTTGAGACGATATGTATATCGTCTCTACAGGCGGAATAAATGCTTGTTCATACAGGTCGTTTTTTTGTGTGATCAGCTGTTTTATAGTAGGGGTTTGCGGTCTCGTCAATCGACGAGATGTTTCAAAACAAACGAAATCTTTAATGCTACTCACAAAACCTCTTCTCTCCCCACAGAAAAAAACGATTTTCTACTGTCATATTGACACTACGACTTCTTCGCTTTGATATTCAGTGTATTAACTATGACGGTAGCCATGACAATATACCTTTTTAGTGTCGGTAGACTTTTTTCTTGCCGACATGGTTAATTGTCTGTTTAATAGTGTATTGTGCTCAAATGACAACATGACGGTAAAAAATCGCAATTCTTTATGTGAGCAATTTTTTATAAAAATCAATACGAACAAACGGATCCGTAGGGAACGCTGGCAGGCGTTCCGTGTTTCAAAACAAACGAAAGACGAAGAAATACCACTAGGAGTAAAGGAGTAAAAGCGAAAGACAGATTATTATATGCCCATGTTTTTCATATTACTTCAATACCAACACCAATACTAAACACTCTTCTCCGCACAGGAAAAACGATTTTCTACCTACATGCCTGCACTAAGCTTGCAATGAGCTGGTAGATAATAACTTAATGATGTAGGTAGATAGTGTAGGTAGAATCGGAGTGTAGGTAAGAATAATTTCTACCTACACTGTTAAGTGCCTGTTTGCTATGTTGTTATATGGCTGGTGCAGGCATGTAGGTAGAATTCAATGTTTATTTTGAAATCGTTATACTTGTGTTTGAGTTCGTAGCTGGCGCAACAACCGGAGGAGGACAATATGCAGGATATTTTTGTTTCGAGAACGATTCCATGCTTACGACACGGCCATTTTCAAAATACACAATCATATAGTCAATAATAGGAGATGCTCCGCTATATTGCTGGAATTCCCATTCCTCAAAACCATCATTGAAACTTCTTAAGTCTGGTTTCCCCACAGCTTTGACGACTTCACTGGTGGTCATCCCTTCATTTATACGCATAGCTTTATCGCTCAGTAACATAGTCTCTTTAAGAATTGAACAGCTGGAAAGAATTACCAGGAAGAAGCATAGGAGCAGAATTTTGTATGTCTTTTTCATATCTGGTTATGATTTAATGATTTGGTAAACAGGTTAATTTCTTACAAATATAAAATTAATATTGGTATTATTGCTATAAGTATCCATCAATAAAAAAAGGGAAATAACATTGGTTATTTCCCTTTTAGCATGAAAACAGTTATTTCTCACTCCATGCTTAACAATAAACTATTTGTAAAGATAAGGATTCTATTGATATAGCAAATGATTTCGTAAAGAATTTAAATGATTTACTTGCAAATCAACAGCACCAAAGGTGCAATCAACAACGCCAGTGATCAACAGCCGCAGGCGATCAACAACATTTACACCCCACCAGATGATCGTTCACAAATCCCGTTGCCTGGAGAAAGGCATAGCAAATAGTTGATCCAAAGAATTTGAAGCCCCGCTTTTTCATATCCTTACTCATTGCATCCGATTCGGGCGACGAAACCGGAAGTTCGCTCAGCAACCGGAAGTTATTGACGATTGGTTTCCTGTCCGGAAAAAACGAAAGCGTATAGTTATAAAAACTACCGTACTCTTTCTGAATATTCAGGAAAAGCCGTGCATTGGAGATCGTCGATTTAATCTTCAACCGGTTCTTTACAATACCATCAAAAAGCATCAACCGTTCCACTTCACTTTCCGGCATTTGTGATACTGCCAAAGCGTCAAAACCACAAAAAGCCTCGCGATATCCTTCGCGTTTACGAAGCACAGTAATCCAGCTCAGCCCTGCCTGCGCACTTTCCAACACAAGAAACTCAAACAAAGTCTTATCATCCGTAACAGGCTTCCCCCATTCATTATCGTGATAGCTTACATACAACTCATCGGTTCCGCACCAACCGCACCGTCCGTTTATCAGATCTTCCATATTAGTATTGTTTATTTGATTGTAAATTCTTACGAGTAAAAGTTGTGCTGATAATAAATTCTAAGATTAAGCTTTGTCTTTTTCTGAGAGCTTATTTGTTTCAAACATTAGAAGTTCGATTGCTCTTATATCTGATATTTTATAATCAATTTGACTTTGGATTTTAATTATTGCACGTTTAGTTTCATTATCAGATACAATTTCATTCATTTTATTGATATATAAATAATAACTATCAACATTATTTATGTAATTCTGATTTAAACTTTTTTTACCCGATGCATATTTGTAAATTCTGGAATCCCATATAGGATAAATCTCAGGTGAAATAAAGTGTAGTAACTTAGAAACACCTACAATTGAATTGTTAATGCAGGATTTTAAAATGCCTAATTGTTGTATGTTCAGTAGATGTTCTTTATTGTTTCGGTGCTTCATAACTTCATTCAGAATTAATAAAACCGGCTCAACTTTTTCAAATTTTAAATCTAAAATTGTTGGCATCCACCCATAGACGAAATGAGCTGCGATAATTAAATCGTCGTGAGTTATTTCTTCTTTATTTTTAAAGAATTGAATAAATGATTTGTAAGAATTAATGTAAGTGTTTAATGGGATCACTGAAAGCGCAATACTGTCTTCACCTAATTGTGTGGGATTGATATTTTTGATTATAGAGTTTGCATTTTTATTTGTTTTACTCATATATTTAGTCGTTAGCTTCTTTTCTTAAGTCTTTTATTATTATGCCTATTTTTCCAGACTAAAGTTTATTTTGTATTTATAGAATTCGATGTTATTTGTCATAGATAGTGCCCGCTTCAGCTTTAAATCGCCATTTAAACCTATAATAACACCTTTGACTGTTTGATCAGGCTCTGCTAACTCACTACTTATATATCCCATATAGCGCTGAATTTGTCCAATAACAACATCGGAGACTCTGCCCTTTTTAAGCTCAATGACTAATAATTCTTTTTTATCTTTACTAATGGCAAGGATATCCATTGGTCCTGTATCTGAAGGATATTGCTTTCCGATTGGTTCTCCATCTTCTTCATATATATCATAATTTCTTCCTAAAGGTGTATTTCTCCAATTTTTAATCAGAAAATCCTCAAGATGTTTTTCCATTTCAAACTCTGCATAATCTTCTATCTCTGCCTTAATAGAAGAGTTTGTCGTTTTGATGTTTATTAAACAATCAATTTCAGAAGCATATTGAGTTATATCACAACAAGTGCCTACTATTCCTGTTGCGTTACGTAACTCCTGACTCATATCTATTCTTGCTATTCTTGGCTTAAACCATTCAACAGGTCTTCTGTGTGGTAATATATTATTGGGGTCATAATAATAATCTCCGGTTATTTGTCCAACGTAATATTCACCGTCACCATTTGGTGATAGAATAATATCTCCAATATTTAACCCCTTGCAAATAGTCCAAAGCATTTTACAGCAAAGACTTGCCGATACTTTTGTCTTAGCCGGATTTGCTTGAAGATATATTTGACAGGCGTTGTTTTTAAAATATTCGAAGTCTTTATTAAGAAAATCAGTTAGATCTTTTCTGATATTGTAATTTCCGCCAATAAATCCTTCTTGTACACATTGTTTAGAATATTGGCCTCCTTTTCCAAGCATTATTCGGTTATACTGTTTCATGTAGATTGTTAATTAAATAGTTTGACAATAATTATGTAATACAAAAATAACAAAATAGAGAATTTCGTGGATTATTTAAGTATGACAATCCATTTATTTAAAAAAATAGTCAACGTGATGGTTGGGGAAATCAAAATAGTCCGATCCTATTGTTGAGAGATCTATAGATACTCGTTTCTCCGATTCCTATTAGTTCGTATCGGCAGCACATTCGGGGATATTGGTTTTCTAATATGATCGGTCATACACCCTCTGACCTATTTAAAGGGTGTACGCTCAAAAACTCCGGAACTCTGTGTGAAAAGATTGTATTCCAGGGTTGGTGTTGATATTTCCGGTTGTTTCGTAACGTGTACATTTGCCATGATGTCCTTACAAAATGCATTACCATTATTAATAACAGTTGGTTTAATTTACTTTTGTGTATTTTTGCTGATGGCGAAATCGTTTCTTATGTAAATGAATTAAGTTTTTGAATATGCGTTTAAAATTACCTGAAGAGTATATTCCGATAGAGGATAAAATAGATGACTTTAAATTGTATCTTAAATCAATAAACAGAGCAATATTATCTGCTCGTTTTGGAGATGGAAAAAGCACGTTTCTAAATGAATTTGAGGAGAAGAGTAAAAAAGACTATATTATCTTTAGAATTTACCCTCTTAACTATCAAGTCGCCGATAACAAAGATATCTTTGAGTATATCAAAAGAGATCTACTGTTGCAGATGTTATCTTATGACGTATTAGAAGATATTGATTATCCCACATCTGTTTTAGTATGGAACTATATAACAAACAATAAATTAGATATTGTAAAAGACTTGATAGATTCAGTTCCAGATTTAGATCTTGGTATAGTGAATACTGATTGGGTTAAGAAGCCGTTTCTGAATTTGATTATGAATCTTAAAAACTTTAAGGAGTTTAAAGAAGATGTTCAAGAAAATCAAAAATCAAAGCGAGTTGAAAATTTTATCAAGGCATTAGATTTTTATAAAGGATCAATTTATGAGTTTGATGAGATTTCTCAACTGATTTGTCGGATAAATACTCAAATTAAAGCGAAAGAAAAGAAACAGACTATTCTTGTTATTGAGGATTTGGATAGAGTAGATCCTGCTCATATATTCCGGATTCTTAATATTTTGTCTGCACATATTGAACGATCTCATTGTGGAGCAGACGAATGGGAAACAACAAAGGGCGATAATAAATTTCTTTTCGATAAAATCTTGTTAGTATGTGATATTGAGAATATAAAAAACATATTCCATCATTTTTATGGAGAGAGAACTGACTTTATTGGATATATATCCAAATTCTCATCACATAAACCTTTTTATTATTCCCTAAGAGAGGGTTATAAGGATTTTATCTTGAGAAAATTAAGTGCTGATAAGGATTTGTCAAGATTCAAAACGATAATGTCAATTCTTGCTGATCTCATAATTGAAAAAGAGATTGAAAAGAATAAAACAGAAAGTGTGATATTAAGAAATCTCGATAATCTGCTTCACGTTGATTATAATTTGGTTAGGCAGGAAGATATTGATACAGGTATCAGAACAAGACATTTGATGAAAAACTATAAGGTTAGTTCATTAAATAGAGTAACGAAGTTATTGGCTATTGCAAATAGATTTTCAATTTCGTATGTAGAATTAGATATCCATTTGCTTTCCAATAATGATGGAGCTTTTTTGAATGAACTGTATAGTTTTATTGGGGTATGTTGGTTGATTCCATACTCTAATAACCCATTTAGGTTTCAAATTGAGAATGATCGTTTCTCTGTTGGTGTTGAATATCCTAAAAATGTCCAGACTAGAGTTTCAACAGGTGAAATTAATAATGTTGATGATGATGTATTAAAGGATTTTATATTTAGGGATAACGTAAATTTAAATTCGCAAGGGGAAACGATTGTCGCTGAGTATAAAAGAGATTTTGCAAAAGCTATATTCAGCTTACTTTCAGAATGTATTATAGGTACATAGAATCTCCGGCGTAAGCTCTAAAATTCCATAACTCAGTATAAAAAGATTGTATTTTGAGATTGGTATTGAGGTTTTAGTTTGTTTTGCACCGTAGGGAATGCCTGCCAGCATTCCCTACGGTGTAGTAGCAAATTTCAGTTCATCATTTTCCCGTAAAGTGATTTATACAAGTTATACGCCTGATTCATCTAAACAAACAACCACCTTCGGGGTTCTGGTCAGTGAGGGTGTATCTTTTCCACGGGTAGAATCCTTCACCCATTCCGGTTCAGGATTCAACGCCGCGGTTACCGACAAATTATCCTTTCAGGATAAAAAGGCAGTTCACGAGTATATGCTCAAAAACTCCTGTTACTTTGTGTAAAGTATGATTTTTAAATCTGTTTGTTAGGTTTTAGCAGTTCCAAAAACATTACTCCACGCTTTGTTAGTCTAAACTTTTGAGATGGGTGATTTGGTGTATCTGGTATTGTTCGTTCTACTAGTCGTTGTTCTAGTAGCTTTTGAATTACTTTATTTAATTGTCCTGATACTTTCTTTTGACCTAAAGCATTCGATATTTCTTGCCTTGATAGAGCTTCAACCATCAAATATTGTAGGACTTCAGAGTATAAACTTTGCTTTTGTAACTCTTGCTGTAACTCTTGCCGTAACTCTTGCTGTAGCTCATGCTTTTCGGTAAATTCAGTAATATAGTCCAATTTTATGAACTGTACTTGAAACGACCACCCAACTTCACGCCAGCGAAGTGCAATATCTGGATATTCTTTCATTTCCTCAGCAATAAGCTTTAAGCCGTTGCCCCATTGATCGATAATGCCCAGACGTTTGAATACTGGTGCTATTATTTTATTTCGTGCATCACTTTGGCGGCTATCTATTGCTGAATAGTCGATTGATGGAGGCAGTAGCCCAGGGCTTGTTATCTCTACCATATCATCATAGATTGCAACCTTAACATCTTTACCAAATCGGAATTTTCCGGCAATTCTGCTTTAAACTCCAATCGTCGTCCTTCAGGTTGGGCTAATATCTCTTTTATATTCATTCATTATTATTTTTATACCAATCAATTAGTTCTTGTATTTCGGGTGGAATACCATCTTCCCACTCTTCAGAGACCTCACTGCAATCGCCTAATCCCCATCTCTCATATTTATCTTGTCGTTCGTCCCAATCTCGTAGATCCTGACTCCAGGAATAATCTTCTTCTTTGTTCATGTTGGCTTATGCTCGAGTATTTTTCGTTGTAATAAACTCTAATCTTGATTCAAAGATAGGAAATTATTTCACATCCGTAATCATAATATTCTTTGTGAAGTTATTGTAATTGTGGATATTATCCAAGTTGTGAGATGTTTTTTATCCATTTATATCTTGAATTGATTTAAAAACATAATATTCTTTCAGGATGAATTCAAGTCCTCTGAATGCTGTAAACAAACGGAGAGTTCTTTATTTTTCTACTCCTTACTCAATAGAATGCTCAAAGTATTTGTTTTGAGTAAATTTCAGTATATCGTTTTTTCGGAAAGTTATTTTTACAAGTTATACGGTTGATTTATCTAAACAAACAACCACCTTTGGGGTTGTGGTCAGTGGGGGTGTATCTTTTCCACGGGTAGAATCCTTCACCTATTCCGGTTCAGGATTCAACGCCGCGGTTACCGACAAATTATCCTTTCAGGATAAAAAGGCAGTTCACTGAATGACCAGATAAACGTTTCGTTTTTTTCGAGTTATGTATTTATATAATCTTCTTATTTAATCCTCATAATATTGGGCATACGCTAAACTTTTCTCGTTAGTGATAACGAAAAACTCCCGTAACTCTGTATAAAAAGATTGTATTTCTGGGTTGGTTTTGAGGCTTTGGGCTGTGATTTGCTTTATCAAAATAAAAATCAGTCTTTTTCTATCTCTGCATCTTCCGTATTCATCTCCTCCAATATTAGATTTTCTAACTCCTCTTTTGGTAATAGTAATTGATAGTCAGCTACTCCGATAGGTTTATTGATATCCTGGAGAGCAATTTCTACATCCAGATGATCTCTTTCAGCACAGAGGATAATCCCGATTGACTGATTTTCATTCTCTCTTTTTTCAAGACGATCGAGGAGCGAAAGGTATAGGTTCATTTTCCCTGCATATTCAGCTTTGAAAGATCCTATCTTTAATTCAATGGCGACAAGAGCGCTTAAGCCACGATGGAAAAATAGCAAATCAGCGAAATACTCCTTGTTATTATACTCCAGCCGATATTGATTTCCGATAAAAGTGAATCCTTGACCAAGCTCCATAATAAAGGATTTTATTTTATTGACTAACCGTCTTTCCAGATCAAGCTCCTTCAGCGGTTCATAAACACCAAGAAATCCGAGATTGTATGAACTTTTGAATACTTCATTGGCGTAGTCTGCCTGAATGGGGGATAATGTCGCTTCAAAATTATTAGAGTGCTCTTTGATCTGATGAGCAAAAGTATTCATCTTGATGGCATTAAGCAGCAAATTTCTGGACCACCCTTTTTTGATGCATTCTTCAGCGTAATATATTATTTCATTAACAGGCAGAGCCTTATCTAAAAGTAGCAGGTTATGCCCCCATGGTAAAACTGCTACAAGCTGTAGCAGTTTTTTATCTGCATGATAATAGCGCTCATATAATCTTTTCATATTCCAGAGATTTCGAGGGGATAGCCCCATATCCGGAAACTGTTCTTTCAGGTCAACCGAGAGTCTGTTGACAATACCGCTTCCATATTGGCTTTCTATATTTTTCTCAAATAGCAATTTCCCAATATTCCAGTATGCGGAATTGACTACGCCGTTAAGCTGTCGGGCAATAGTTGCTCTGGCTGTCTGTATTTCAGATATTGCTTGCGTCAGTATTTGTGTATAATCGCTTTCTTCAATTTTGATTATTCCTTTTTTCATCGTTTTATGTATCAGATTTTTATGTATCGTAATGTATGAATGTATTTGTCCCCTGATACGCTCTGTTTGTATTCGGGGACAAATACGTTATGATTTATCCGAATTATCGTTTAAGCAGGTAGTTGATCAGTCCATAACCGCCGAGTATCTGGATCAGCATGCCGGGGATGCCGATACGGAAATCCTGTACGGCTTTGAAAAAGTTGCCGATCATAGCCCATTCTACCAATGTGCCGAATACCTGATAGGTAAGCACGACCCCTATCAGGATGGGGATGGAGATGCGCTTGAAGTAATGGGCAGCAAAGGCGGCACTAAGGGCAAGAAATACCGACTTGGTGAGGATGGCCGGAAGTACGGGCATGGGTGGCATACCGAACAAGAGGTGATTCGCTACCGGCGATAGTACTGCTGTTAGTAGTCCGGCTTGCCAGCCGTATTTATAGGCTGCAATCAGCGTGAAGAAATAGATAGGCAGAAAGATGAATCCGCCTTGCGGGACAGTGTGTGCCAGTTGAGGAAGCAGGATGTTACCGATTACGAAGAGGGTGGCAAATAAATAGGTTTTTGCCTGTGTATACTGAAGCGAGTAAAGTTTTACGGATGTTTCCATTTTGAATGTCTTTAAGAAGGTTGATGTATAAAAACGGGTATTTATGCCGGATTGCAGCGTTGCCGCATGGCATGGATAAAGCCGGTGATAAGGGGCATGAGCTCGGATACCGAATCGGAGGCTGAACAGATCTGCTCCAGCGGACAACCGCCTGTCCGGTCTCTGTTGATGATGCCGTCTACACATTGCCGGTAATTGACCTGCACGTTGTGTGCCTGAAACAAGGAGAGTGCGGGTTTGCTGATTACTCCCGCATAGATTTGTTTCACTCCTCCTTGTATCATCAAAGCGGCAGCTCCTTTGCCGATCACTTTATCGGCCAGCGATGCGCCGTGAAGAAAGCCGGCATCGTGGTGAAGCAATTCATAGATATCAATCACTCCCCTGCGGGTAAATGTGCGGAGGTCGGCTCCGTTTTGTATCACACACGAGTAGTTGCCTTCGTTCAGCAAACTGATTAACTGTTTCATCAGAGGGTTTGTTGTTTAAGTTGTTCGACAAAAGCATCGATACGATGCAGCTCTTTGGGGATACTGATGCGCTGCGGACAATGTTCGGAGCACTGATCACACCCGGTGCAGTGGTTGGCCTGCCTGAGTTTCGGAACACTGCGGTCGTAGCCCACCAGAAATGCCCGGCGTGCTTTGTCGTAATTTTCGTCCTTACTGCTCTTTGGCATATTTCCTTCGTTGATGCACTTGTTGAAATGCAGTAATACGCCCGGAATATCGATCCCGTAGGGACAAGGCATACAATACTTGCAGTCGTTGCACGGAATGGTCGGGTACTGTAACATCATTTGTGCTGTTTCGTCGAGAAAAACCTTTTCTTCGTCTGTCAGCGTTTGCAGAGGCGAATAGGTTTTGATGTTGTCCTGCAGGTGTTCGAGGTAGGTCATTCCGCTTAGTACGGTAAGTATTTTGGGAGGACTGCCTGCAAACCGGAATGCCCAGGAGGCAACGCTTCCGTCGGGATTGCGTTCTTTCAGCCGGGCGAAGATGTACTGCGGGATGTTTGATAAACGCCCGCCTAAGAGCGGTTCCATCACGACTACGGGGATATCCTTCCTGGTGATTTCGCTATATAAATAATCGGCATTCACGTTTGCTCCTTTGGCATACTTCCAGTCTGAATAGTTGAGCTGAATCTGAATAAAGTCCCAATGCACATCGTCGTGCATGGCGAGTGCTTTGTCAAACTCAGCCTGTGTGCCGTGAAACGACCATCCCAGATGACGGATTCGTCCTGCTTCGCGCTCTTTGAGCAAAAAGTCGAGAATACCATTGTCGATAAAACGCTTTTGCATGCTCCGTTCGCCTTCCGAACCTACCACATGCAGCAGGTAGTAATCGATATAATCCACCTGCAAATCTTTGAACGAATTGTGATACATTTTTACCCCAAAGTCGAAATCATTGTTTGAAAAGTTCGACATTTTCGTGGCGATAAAATATTTCTCACGCGGATGGCGTTTCAACGCATTTCCTGTTGTTTTCTCAGACCAACCCTGAATGTATACCGGTGAGGTGTCGAAATAATTCACACCATGATCAATGGCATAATCAACAAGCCGGTTTACGGCATCCTGATCGATCACGTTTCCGTCGCCGGCGGGAGAGGGTAGTGTAGGCCAGCGCATACAGCCGTATCCCAGTAACGAAACTTTGTCGCCTATTGACGGGAAGGTTCTGTAATCCATCTTTCCTTTCGGAACAGACGTGCTGCCTCCCTGTTCGACAGATGCAGGCATGGAGCAGCCGGTAAGTGCCGCAGTGGCAGAGGCCGTGCTGATGCCTACAATCTTGAGGAATCCGCGGCGGTTGATCGTCGTATCTTTATCTTTATGCATAAGCTTGTCGTGTTAAATGGTTTTGTGAAGTTCATGTCCTTCCACGTAGATCGCACTGACCGGACGTGACGGACAAAGGTTTTCGCATGCTCCGCAACCGATGCAGCGTTCGGTATTTACTGCCGGAACTTTGAGCGATTCGGGGTTGATGCTATCGGACGGGATCATGACTATTGCATCAGCGGGACAGTGACGTGCACAGTTTCCGCAGGGCTGATTATCTGCTATAGGAATACACGTTTTTTTGTTCCATACCGCATGACCAATCTGAATAGCCGATTTGTCGTCTTTGCCAATCCGGGTGATGGCGCCTGCCGGACAAACTTCGGAGCAGATTGTGCACTCAGGTCGGCAATAGCCTTTTTCGTATGACATTTGCGGTTGCATGAATGTTTCCAGTTGTGAGGACGGACGTAATACTCCGTTGGGACAAGCGGTGATGCAAAGCTGACAGGCTGTACAATGGCTTTTCATGTTGCGGGCACTGAGCGAGCCGGGAGGAGTAAGCGGGGTTTGTCTTTTAGGAGCCTGCTTGTCGATAATATCGGCAAGTCCGCCATCCATCTTGATATCGGTTGCTTTTTCAATG
>JBOFDD010000135.1:0-3575 GCA_051646645.1 Bacteroidales bacterium
ATTTCCGTTAATCCTGCATATCCAACTATTGATTATTAGCGATTAATAAATACAAACTATTATCAACAGAATTAACAATGCGGTATTACAGCCTGTATATCTGCAGTTTAGTGATGTGAGAAACTTTAGTAAATAATAAATTCTGCAGAGTCTTTCAGTCCTTCATCAGAAACACAGTTAAGTTTGTATGTGCCCGTTTTTAATCCCGATAAATCCGGAAAAGGTGTCTCTGTGTTACTTATCCATGTCCCGTTCAGCATCTGTTTACCTGTTAGATCCGATAATGTCCATTGTCCTCCGCAGCGATAGAGCATCTCGTCCATAGTGCAGGCATAGATCTTAAAACTATTCTTTCTCTCTCCCGGATACTGATCCAGATATCCACCTTCCGAAAGTTTTATGAAATAGGGATCCTGAGATAGCATAAAACGATAATTACTCATCTCTGTCTCTCCTGCTTGATTGGTAGCATTGACTGTTACTGTTGCTTGCAGAGGAAGTATGGATACATATCGCTTTAGCTTTTCAGAAGCATTGACTGTAATCGTGAATTTACCGTCCTTATCGGTAGTCGTAGCTCCGTTTATCTCTTCTTTAACTCTGAAAGGTACAAGAAGCCGGGTCATAAATGAATAGTCCGGATCGAAGGTGATATTGTATCTCACACCGCACTCCGGCTGAGGCACCCCGTTGAAAGCAAGCATTTCGCCATCGATCAGAATTTTTTCGTTTACGGTATAATCCGCCTTCCTGCTTTTCAGCATCAATCTGAATGACGGAGCCTGATAGGAATATACAGGTATTTCTGTGCTGTTACTATAATCATAGTAAGGATTGCCATTTCTGTCGTATTTTTTACCAAATTCTGATTCCAGGGTATATGAGCCTTTCATTCCTGTTGACGGAATTTTAACTTTTCCGGAGAATGTGCCGTACTGGTCAATTGTTACGACACAAGTATCAACCGGTTTGTAATTATTGTCTTTCAGATATACCTGAAAACTCTGTTTTTCAGGAAGCTTTGTTTCATAGTGTGTAGCATTCCAGCACCAGCCTTTGAACAAGACTTCGTCTCCGGGCTTGAAAACGGGTTTGTTAATCAATACCTCGCAGTAAAATTCTCTGTTGGATTCATTTCTTAGCCAGAAACTCGAACGTGAGTCTAGTGAAGAATCTTTCTTCGTGTATATTCGGTATTCACCGTCTATATCATCTATGTTATTGTATTTCTCTCTGAATACACCTAAGTTGCATACTCCGTCTGTGAGCTGGAATGTATAATCTAAGTCCATTGAAGAACGGAATTTTACCGATCCGGCTTTTAATGGTTCACCTGTAATGAAGTCAACAGCGAAAATACTGCTGTTAAAGGAGTAATTAGCAATATTACCCGAAAACAGACTGTCCTTATTATCCTTATCTTCAAAACCAATGTACCATTTTCCTCCTGTCAGGTTTGGGAACAGACAATTGAGCGTGTCGGCTCCGTTGTTTTTTTCGGAATAAAGCGGAATACGTATAACTTGTTTCGTATTCTTACTTTCCATTTTCAGTGAAGCCTTCTTCTTGTTTTTCATGATTACACTGAATTCTCCTTTACCTTCAGATGAAACCTGAAGCGGATACGTCACGCGGCATTCCGGACGATTATTGACTTCGTTATCAAACGTGAAGGCACTGGTATAAGGCGATGACGGGAAACGCTTGCAATACTCCTCTATAAGCTCCATCTTATTAGGATTGTTATTGGATAGCTGAGTATATAAAAATCCGGAGACTGCAAGATCCTGATATTTGTTAATCATAGCCATCAGATCATCTTTTCTTATTTGTTCGGGTAAATAAGGGTCATAGATATAAAGATATTCTCCGATAAGATTTGCAGCCTTCCACCTCGAATTTTTGAGTGTCTCATAAAACTTGCTCTTCGTTTCGGTGTTGTTCATGAATTGACCTGTTAAGTCAAGCCAGCAGGTAGCTATGTACAGATCAAGCGTAGGTGCAATCTGTTGAGTCATCCAGTTCTGACGGATAAATTGGGCATAGTTTATTGAGGGCGCATTATTGAGCTTAGGTAATAAATTCAGAAGTCTGATTGCGTTTTTTTCCTGATTATCAATGACTTTTTTATCATAAATGCTCCATTGGTCAATGTTTGTCAGATAATAAAGGATCCCAAGAGCCTGATAATCGGGACTTGATATACCGCATACCAGAGAATCAAATTCGTGAATGTAAACATCTCTGTCCGGACCTTCACTGTCAAGCTTCATTTCATTAGTGAATTTATAAATTGCAGCTTTAAGTTGCAGAGCACCTTCATGCTCTGACGCAGCACGGTTGTACATCTCTATACTCAATTCAATGGCTTTCTGTGGTTCTTCGAGCGAATCAGCCATAGTTAATTGCCGGTTTAGCAGCAAAAAGTCTACCGGAACGGATGTTCTGGAAAGCGGGATTGAAATCGAAAAAGACAAGCATGCAATAAGAATAAATATTGTGCTGATTTTCAGTAAGACGTGATGGTCGTATTTCATAGTATGTTCGTTTCTTTGATTGCTTAGTGTTTTAATAGAATTCGACCATGCAAATCTAAAAATATTATTTTGATTCAGGTAATTTATTAGTTATTAAAGTTGTATCAGGCTTTGAAAGCCTTACTTTCTTTTAATTTCAGTACGAAAAAACTGTTTGTTCCTTCTTTTTGTTTTATGAGAAAACGTAATACATCATCATTTATGGAAGCACATCATCTGTTTACTGAATTCAAACGAATTATAGAGAATGTTGCTGTTCGCGAAATCGAACGCAAAGAAAAGGACGAATTTGATCGTGTCTGGAGAAATCTTCTGTACGAAGATCTGACTGTGCTCGCTGTTACAAAGGGATATGAAGCTGAGATTCGTCCGGCTCTTACTGATAGTAATGAAATCAGTCACACTACTCCTTTGACTGATTATTCGTGGGTTAGCCGTCAGGACGGACTGTTGTCGAAAATCGAACTGATACTTCAATGTGAATGGTCCGTTAAACCGGAGATAATTCTTTCTGCCTTTGAAAAACTTCTTGTTATTGACAGCCATCAGAAGATATTGGTTTGTCAGCAGCGGACAAAAGCTGATGCTGAAAAGCTATTGCTAAAGATTGAATCTATGATTGACGTTTTTGAAACTCCTCAGGTTGTGCAGAACTACCTGATCGCTATCTGGATTGACGATCACTTTGAATGGGAAGAGATTATGAGATGAAAAATTGAGGTTCTACCTGATTTTATCTACTGCAGAGCCATTTGCAGTAATACTGCAGAACCCTTTGCAGTGATGCTGCAGAACCTTTGCAGTGATACTGCAGAACCTTTGCAGTAATGCTGCAGAACTTTTGCAGTGATACTGCAGAGCTTTTGCAGTGATACTGCAGTCATTGTGCACTATCTATGCTGACTTTTACTGAAAAAGGTTGACAGGTTTAGAAACTAATTACGGATTGAGTTTACAGTGTCGTTTTCTTAATCCGTTTTGGGTTTACAAGAGAAGAAACTTATTACTATTTCGGTTTACAGTGAAAAAAATTAGTGC
>JBOFDD010000136.1:0-11165 GCA_051646645.1 Bacteroidales bacterium
TAATTCCGCCAACGGGTTTACTTTAGTTTTATTATAGGGTAAAGTCGGAAACATTTTCTGATTTTACCCTTATTTTTTTATCTATCTCTTTGCGTATAACCCAACTACCTTTAATTGCATTTATTACTTGAATTCAGGAATAAAAATATTGATTAATGGGATTGAAGCCACAGAAAAGGATTTGAAAATAGTATCAGCAAAAGATATTGTACGTGTTGACTATTTTTCAAACCCTCCGGTTCGTTATGCCAATTTAGGTGTGGGAGCAGTCATTAATGTAATCACGGCAGTGAATCGGATTTCGGGATCGGATATGCTGATTAATACTAAAAATGCGCTTACAACGGCTTTAGGATCAGATGTGTTGGGTGTGAAGTTCTATAATAATAACAACCAGTTTAATATCGGTTATTCACTTGATTACCGAAATTTGAATCACAATCTGATCAATCAGGATTATGATTACCGGATAGGGGATACCCGATACCAAAACAGGTATAGGGGTATCAATGGATTATACAACGGACAAATGCATATTGCTCAGTTAGGATATCTGCACAATGCGAAAGATAACTTTGTCTTCTCTGCAAAATTCAATGCAAAGTTTAATCCCGGCGATGAAAAATATACTCAGAATACGCTTGTGACTGTAAACGATATGTCACGAACCGAGGGTTTGATGTATAAGAGTCTGAGAAGTAATAATCGGTCCTTTAGCGGTGATTTCTATTTCAGCAAACAGCTAAGGAATAATCAGGAAATAGTAGCTAATCTTGTTGGAACCTACTATTCTTCTCATTCAAAAAATCATTTACAACGGGTAATGTCAGAACCCTCAGCAGATTTTGACTATCTGAATGACACGGATAATAAATCCTGGTCGGTGATCGGTGAAGCTTTATACAATAAAAAGTTTGGAGATCATGAGCTGGCAACAGGATTCCGGTTTTATAATAAAGAATTAAGTCAAACCTATAATGAGACTTCCCGTTCTGATATTTGGCAGCAGGTTTACTATGTGTATGCCGGGCTGAGTGGAAGCTTGTCAAAATTAAACTATTCGGTTGAGATTGGTGCAGAGAACAGTCGTAACAGCCTGACCGGGAATGAAAAGATAAATACCTGTTTTACCTCTTTCAATCCGTCCCTCTCGCTGAGTTATAATTTGACTAAAAAATCTTCACTGAAGTTTGTCAACAGGCTCTATGGAAGTATCCCTGAGGTGTCGATGCTGACCTATAATCCGGTGTATCTGAACTATAAATATTTATCCATAGGGAATCCGGATCTGAAACCGTATTATATATTGCAGGGAGAGTTAAAATATCAGCTTAGCGGATCAAATATTTATTTGAATACAGGGATAAACTACAATTATTCGTTTAAGCCTTTTGTTGCTATGTTTGCTGAATATGATGATCTGATTTACAAAACGTGGGCCTATAAAGATTATCGTTATTATGCCGGCTATTCGCTCAGTATGAGGTGGATGCCCTGGAAATGGGTTGCTTTGCAAACCTATTTTGCATTGGGATATACTGAGATCAGGAATTTGGATGGACGTACGATCAATGATTTTACACAACTGGCATCGTTCAGCTTATCATTTATGTATAAAAAATTCAAGCTGATCAACCAAATGCAAACAGTCTTTAGTAATCTGTATGGGGATTATCTGGAGAAAACAGGGGCTGCTTTTACAAGTGAATTGTCTTATACGCACAACTCATTCAGCCTTGGAGTACAGTATATTAAAAATCCCAATCCGATGCGACTGATTTCGAAAAGTGAGGTGATGAAACTGAATGAGGAAACGGTTTGGGGCGATTACCGGAACCTGGTCATGCTTAAGGCTGTCTACCGGTTCTCTTTGGGTAAGAAAAATACAATCCGTGTTGATCAGCGCATAAAAAATTCGGATGACGACTCCGGATTGCGTGAAGATGCAAAGGCAAAATAAATTTTTATGATAACAAAAAAAGCTCCGCACCGTGGAATTCACGATGCGGAGCTTTTTTGTGGGTATGAGTTTTATGAAACTTTGTCTTTGATGATTTGTTCAGAAGGAGTAATGCGGGTAGCACTTACGTATCTTTTTTTGTAATACACATCCTCTTTAAGATTAGAAATCTGCACTCCTCCATTAGCACTATGAATGAATTTTATATCGTCGTTCCCGTTATTGGTAACAACAATACCTACGTGCCCGATTGATTTTGATCCTACACCGCGTCTGCCGTTGAAGAAAATCAGATCGCCCGGACGTAATTCCGATTTTGTGATCTTTTCTCCGTTACGAGCCTGATCGCGGCTTGATCGCGGCAGGGTTACACCAAACTGTTTGAATACATATGAAGTGAATCCTGAACAGTCAAAAGCTCTTTTAGTGGAACCTCCCGAACGGTAAGGGACTCCAAGTAAAGTAGTAGCTTTATCTAACAGGTTGTTGAAGAATTTTTCCGACAAATCCTGATTTTCATCTAAATTAACCGGAATGGTTATTCTAAAGTCTCTTACTTCAGGTAATGCGGGCTTCTGTATATTAATGTTTCCCAGATCTAATGATTGTGCTTTTGCATTTGTCCCCAAAAAAGAAAGGACAGCAACAGATAATACAGTAAATGTTTTTAAAAAGTTTTTTCCGGTGGATAAGCTCTTCATAATTATCGTAAATGCAATTGATTTTGATTATTAAAGAAGGAGTCACTCCGTTATTAGAAGTGGCTTCTGTTTTTTGACATCACTAAATTAATGAATCCGGATTCAATATGCAAAAATGTAACTGATTTGGGATCAGGCTTTATGATTGTTTATTGTTGTGGCTGGAAAATGAGCCGGAAATGAAAAATCCCGAATAGTTTTCTGAAAGAAAAACTATCCGGGAATATATTAAGCAATTAAAGAAGATACAACGACTTATTCCGTTCGCCGATAACTTCACCTATTATAGTTGCATCGGGATGTAATCCGCTTTGTCGGAGTTCCTGAAGCAGTGCGTCCGCTTTGTCGGCATCAACCCCCATAAGTAATCCGCCTGATGTCTGTGGATCACAGGCTGCCATTTTTAATTCTGTTGAAAGTCCGGATGCAAAATGCACGAACTCTTTGGCGTAATCGAGATTGCGGAAAGCTCCTCCCGGTATACATCCATCTTCAAGTAATTGTCTGACATCAGGCAAAAGAGGTAGCTGAGCGGAATAAACCTGTGCTGTAACTCCTGAAGCCTGTGCCATTTTAAACAAATGTCCGATAAGTCCGAATCCGGTAACATCCGTAGCTCCGGTGACACCGTATTTTTGCATCAGCTCGGCTCCTTTTTTATTCAGAAGCTTCATTTGTGCCAGGGCTGCCTCGTATGTTTTTTCGGAAGCCATGCCCATACGTTTTGCTGCTATGATTACGCCCATCCCCAGGGGTTTGGTCAGGATCAGTTTCTGCCCTTCACGAAGTCCGCTGTTTGTGATCAGGCGATCCGGATGTACAGTGCCCACAACAGCCAGACCGTATTTGGGCGGATAATCGTCTATCGTGTGTCCGCCCATAGTGAATGCTCCGGCTTCGTTGATTTTGCTCTGACCTCCGAGGAGTATATCTTTCAATACCTCTAAGGGAATCTGTTTGGAAGGGAACATCGTCAGGTTTAGTGTAAGCAGGGGTGTTCCACCCATGGCATACACATCGCTCAGGGAGTTTGCGGCGGCGATTTCTCCAAAATCTTCGGCATTGCTGCAAACAGGAGGGAAGAAATCGGTCGTCACAATAAGAGCTGTTGTTTCATTGATTTTGAAAACTCCGGCATCGTCGTGTGTCTCTATATCGACCAGGATACGATTATCTTTGAGTAAAGGTATATCCTGTAACAGATTACTTAAATCTTTGGGAGATAGCTTAGCTGAACATCCCCCGTATTCAACGGTTGACAGTAAGTCGAATTCATTCTTCATAAAGCGTAAAAACAATTTGATTTTGCTCCAGAAGAGCACTAAGTGTTTGGTGATATTCTGTTTTTGTTTTCAGTGCCATTCCGCATTCGGAAGAGACCTTTTCAGGAACCGGCACTACTTCTACCGGTATGCTGTTGCTCCGGCAAACTGCTTCTGCTTTGATAACAGCACGTGTATTTCTAAAGAGAAAGAATAATCCCATTGTTTTTTTATAATTGAGCCAGAATCTCTGAAAGTTTATCCAGATCTTCCCGGGTGTGATAGGGTGAAAGACTAAACCGTACTGTTCCGTTCGGAAATGTTCCCAAATGCTGATGGGCAAGTGGTGCGCAATGTAATCCCTGTCGTGTCTCGATATTCCATTCATTATATAACTTTAGTGCTAATTCTGAAGGAGGAAGCGTGACGTGGGTGATTGAAAATACTTCACCCTGGTTTTCAATGTCGCCGGCACAAAAAAGTGTAAGACTCTTATTCTTTCGTACAGTATCGAGCAGACCATAAAAATCAACGCGTGTATGTAAGCCCGCAGGTCTGTTTTCAATAGCCCCCAGCAGACCGGCAATTCCGGTAAGATTAGGTGTGCCGGCTTCAAATTTATCGGGCAGCTCGTCAGGCATCTCAAAGCTGTGAGAGTTACTTCCTGTGCCTCCATAAATAAGAGGAGAGGTTTCTGATGCTTTTCGTGTCATAAATCCACCAATACCTGTCGGGCCCAATAAGGATTTATGTCCGGTGAAAAAGGCTGCATCAACCTGCCATTCGTCCAGTCTGCATTCGGTTTGTCCTAAGGATTGAGAGAGGTCAACCCAGAATTCAATATCCTCACCACACCATTCGCCTATTTCAGCTATGGGTTGAATCACCCCGTTTACATTGGACTGATGATTGACAATAACCAGTGCGATATGCTTTTTAGACATTGCACGAAGAAGATGAAGATCTATTCGTCCGTCAGGCTGATGTGGCAAAATACGAATCGTAAAATCGTATATTTTGCTTAGCTCTGTAAGCGGACGCATCACGGCATTGTGTTCTAACGGAGAGACAAATACGATGTGTCCTTTCCTGAAAGGGAAGGATCGGAGTAAGGTGTTGCATCCCGCTGTCGCATTGGGCGTAAAGAACAGGTTCTCCGTATCCGTCCAACCGGCTATTTCTCCGATTTTGTCTCTGCATTTTTCTACCATAGATGTAGCTTCAAATACTCTCCGGTAGGCTGCTCTGCCGTATGTACCTCCACATTCGGTCAGATAGTTTACTATTGCATTGGCAACAGCTGCAGGTTTCGGAAAACTGGTACTTGCGTTGTCGAAATAACTATTGAACTCCATTACGGATAGACCACATGCCCGGCTTCGGAGGTAAGCTGTGTAATGCGGAACATATTACTTATTGTGCCGATTCTGATCACCGGTTTTAATTCATAAAAATCTACGCAGGTGCCACAACAGATAATAGTAACCCCTTTGTTTTCCATTTCGGCAAGAGAAGCTGCTGTGTCTGATCCGTCGATAGCCAGTTTTACTCCACTGTTGTACAGAATAATGGATGATGGAAGCTGATCGGTTTCTTTTAGTGAATTAATGAATGCTCTCATCAGTAAAGTCCCTAATTGCGGATCGCCTTCACCCATAAGTTCGCTTTTAAGAACTACTACATAGTTGTTGTTTGACGGAGCCTTGCAAAACGATTCGGCATTCACCGTTTCGTCAACCTGATCAGGCACTGTAAAGCGGATATGTTGAATGTTCTCATTCAGAACAACATCGGTATTAATACCTAACTCTTTCAGATAAGACGAAACATTCTGGCAGGCAGTCTCATTGTCAAGCAATACCTCCAGTGTTTCTCCTCCCTGTGCTTCTTTAATTGCTTTTTTAGTATGAATAAGTGGTGCAGGGCATAGTAGTCCGCGAGTATCAATTGTTTTCATTGAATTAAAGCTTTAGTTTTAGTAATAAATTGGCTGTTTCGGCCGGATTGTCTGTGGCTGCATCCAGGTGACAGGCTACATTTCGTTTTTCGTTAATTGCCCTGTCATAGCTTTTATCGTAATAATGTAATCCGATACGGGCAGCCTCGTGTATGTTTCCTTCCTGTAAATAACAGATAGCAGCCTTTAAATGTTGTCCGCCCAGACGGCGTTCGATCTTCCGGAACGACTCGGTTAGCTCTTCCATGCTGAATTGCCCGTATTCATGGACCAATCTGTTCAGCCGATCTTCTACAGGGAGATTGAGATAGATGAATGGTGCTTTTTGCATCAGCTCAAAAAGCTCTTTCGGAATGTATACTCTCCCGATTGAAATACTTTCGCCTTCACACCAGAGAGTTCTTTCAGTACTGAATTTCCTGAACTCATGATGCAAGAGATTCACAAATTGTTCAGTCGTTGGCTGATCTTCCTGACCGAGCGCTCCGAAGGCAGACCCTTTGTGGTTAGCCAGTCCCTCAATATCTAACACCTGTTCGCCTTTTGCTGCAAGCTGATGCAGAATATCCGTTTTTCCACAGCCGGTAGGACCACCCAGTACCCTTATTTGCCAGGGTTGAGTGAGAATTTCTTCAAGAAATGACGACCGGTATGCTTTGTAACCTCCTGTCAGACGTTTGACTTGCAAACCGGCAGTACGGAAAAGCCACGCCATGCTTCCGCTTCGCATTCCTCCGCGCCAGCAATAGATAAAAATCGATTTACCCTGTGATCGCTTTTTTGCTTCCTTTACAAAAGAAGCCATTTTAGGTCCGACAAACTCCAGTCCTTTTTCAACTGCAATGTCTTTTCCCTGTTTTTTATAAAGTGTACCGATGATAACGCGTTCCTCATCGGAAAAGAGAGGGATGTTTACTGCACCGGTGATATGTCCGGTTTTGAATTCGGCAGGGGTGCGAACATCTACAATAATGCCCTCTTCGCTTTGCTTTAGGAAGTCGTTTACCAATAAGTCCTGTTCCATGTATTTGTTTCTTTAGTAGAGCGTTCAAACTTACATAAAATTTAGGAGCAGTGAAATAAAATAGGTAGATCAGTTTGATTCCGGATGGAAGGAATGAAAATAACAAGTGTTAAAATAGGTGATTGAATAAACATTAAATTAAAATTCAATATTCTTTGTTTAAGTACAGTAGATTCAATGTTATTAAATGTCATTATGGTATAATGTGGTAACTTAAAAGGCGGGATTTTTGTTTGTATAGTTCGAAAAAACCTTTTAAATAGGCATTTGTCCCCTTTTTGTCCCCCTTGTTTCGTATTATTCAATATGTGATTCTCGCTATTTTTGTAGCGAATTCAAATTCTGTATTTAAGCGTAACCTCAGATTCTATGTCGATTATGGATGAAAGTAATATTAAAAGATATGAATCGGAAATGTGTGATGCGAATACTAAAATTCTGCATTACATATCCCTTGACGATTCATCCGAATTTTATATCACGGAGAACTGGAGTATCCTGATCGTGAATTCCGGTATGATGGAACTTCGTTATGATAAGATAGTGGTAAGATTAAAAGAAAATGAGATGACAATTATACCTGCAAATAAAGAGATCCAGGTTATTGTGAAAAAAGGGACTTCGGCCGTACTTATTTTCTTTTATCATCAACTATCCAGTTGTAATAAATTATTTATAGATGACATATCTCAAAAAAGCGGACAGATTAAGCTTCATAACAGGGCTGTTTCCTTAAAGCTTCATTCGTGTTTAAAGCAGATGCTTGCTGTTGAAGAAGCTGTTTATTTAGATGGGAAAAGTAGTGTGGATACTGATGATATTTTTATAAATATATGGTTTATGATGCTTCGGAAATATTATCAGGAAGATGATCTGATAAACTTTTTCTCTGTGATGAATGTCAGGAATATTGATTTTAAAAGCTATATATTACGTCATTATGAGAATAAAGATATAAATACGCTTGCTGAAGAGTGTAATATGAGTATTCCTACTTTTAATCGCTACTTCAGAAATAACTTTGGCGAATCAGCGTTACAATGGCTTAATAAAAAGAAAGCAGAATTAATTTATCGTGAACTGCTTTTATCAGCCAAAAGTTTTGCTGAGATAGCATACGATAATAATTTCTCGTCAGCAGCCTATTTAACGGCTTTTTGTAAGAGGTATTTTAATGTTACTCCGGATCAGATAAGGAAACAATCACAGAAGTAAATTATAATATTAATATACAATATGACTTTGATTGTTTTTCTACTCTTAATGATCCGATTTCGTAAAAGAGTATCCATCTTAATTAGGAACTTTGCATCGTTATAAATAAGGAACCTATATATTGTTTCAGAACGATAAACTTACATGGACTTACGGATAGAAAAATAGATATGGCTTTTAGTCTGTCTTTTCTTGAATCAGATATGAGATCAAGGATCTCCTCACTTACAGATAATGCGAATGAAATCTAAACTGATAATTAAGACAGTTAACCTTTTCGATTATCTATTCTTACATAACAGGCATTTTTGTTGCTTAATGTTTAATCTTTAAAATTCAGGGTGCTATCTTATTGGGTATAAATAATATCATAGATAAATTATAAAATCAAGCCTGAAAGATAAATCCGTTACATTCTCATTTTAAATGAGGGTAGGGGAATTATCGGATAATGGTAAGTATTACATCTATCAAAAACATACTTTCTATGCGAAAACGTATATATTTTTTATACGTCATACTCTTCTTATCTCTAAGTTTCAGGAGTCTGGCGTTCGAAGCTCAGGATCGCAAGAAGTTTACCTTCTACTTCCAGCTAAATAAGTCTCGTGTGGATACCCTCTATATGGGAAATCAGGAGGCGTTTGATTCATTAAGACATTCGTTGAGCCAGATCCGGTTTAACCGGAATGACTCAGTCATTATTGAAGCATTTTCTTCACCGGAAGGAGTTATAGGATATAACTATGCTTTGTCTGAAAAGAGAACGCAATCGCTCTATCGTTTTCTGCAAACGAATTTGCTTGATAAACTTCCTTCCAATGTACGTTTGAATGCCGGAAATATTAACTGGCAAGGGCTGGAAAATGCCATAGATACGTCTTCTTTTTCCGGTAATAAACAGTTGATGGATCTGTTCCGGAGTAATCTGACAGATGAGAAGTTGCAATATGCGCTGAAGCAGATTAATAATGGCACTGATTACAGGTATTTCCTGAGAAAGTATTTCCCCCGTTTACGTACCGGAGAGGTATTTCTGATTATAAAATCAAGCCTTTCAGATTTGCCGGTTCTGACCATTCCGCTTTATCAGATGGCAGACAGGCTTCAGACAGATCCCCGGGTTGCGATACCTGTAAATACGGAGAATTTGGTTCCTTCTCCGGACTGTTATTATACGGAGCGGATTCAGCCTGTTGCATTCAAAACGAATCTGCTGTACGATCTGGCTACCGCTATAAATGTGGAGATAGAAGTGCCTTTGGCCAGGAGATGGAGTATAGCGGCAGAATGGATTTTTCCGTGGTGGGTGGATGAGAAAAATCAAAATTGCCTGCAGGTACTCAGTGGTACCCTTGAAGGGAAATACTGGTTTTCGCCCAACCGGAAGGAGATGCTACGGAATGATCTGACCGGATGGTATGCCGGACTCTATGCCGGAGGTGGACTCTATGATATCGAATGGCATAAAAAAGGATATCAGGGTGAGTTTTATCTGGCAGCCGGAATTAGTGCAGGGTTTGCTCACAAAATAGGACGGGACTTCTCGCTGGAATATGGTATTGGTGTCGGTTATCTGGATACTGATTATCGTAAATACAAAGCACAAAAAGATTCGGAAGATAAATGGGTGCTTGTACGTCAGAAAAGAGGTAGCTACAGCTATTTGGGACCGACAAAAATAAAAGTGTCTCTCGTTTGGCGCCCGTCTTTTTATGTGAAAAAGAAAGGAGGTAAGCTATGAAACGGATTTTAAAACTGAGCTGGGCGCTTTTCCTTTTCTTGCTGATAAACGGATGTGAAAGACGTGCGCTGATTGATCTTTCGGACTTGAACGAATATGCTGAAATTGAACTTAAGGTAAACTGGACAGACTATGATGACGCTCCTCCGGCTGAATCTACTGCATTAATCTATCAGTATGATGCTTCGGGTGCCAATAGCTTGTTTCGTACGGTCATCGTATCGTCATCTGATCGCTGTATCGTACGTCTTCCTGCAGGAAATTTTGCATTTGTCGTACACAACGATAAACCGGATGAAGCTCAGACCTTCTTTATGGACCAGATGGATCAGTTCGAAACGGTACGTGCACGGATTATTCCGGTTTCAGCTCCCGTAATTGATCACCCGGAAGCAAAGGGACAGTTTATCGCATCTCCTGAATTTCTGGCAACGGACTCGAAAAATCACTATTCGGTGACGAAGTCTATGGTTGATGAGACGAAGAGTATGCGAAAGACCAAAAATCCGGTACCGGTTGATGTTGTGCAGTTTGAACCAAAGCGGCTGACCCGAAGGGTGTCTTTTGAAATTCATATTGAAAAAATGCAGAATATGCGTAAAGCGGAATGTATAGTTACTGGTGGTTACAGGGATATCTATCTCTCGTCAATGCTGACTTCGGATGTCGTGAATCGCAAATATATCGAGTCTTTTGATGCTACCTTCTATCCGTCGGATCTCTATAACGGATTCATCTTTGGCCAGATGTACTCTTTTGGCGGGGCTGAGGTGACTGGTATAAAGTCGAAAGATGTGGCAACAAATAATAAGGTGCTGATCCATCTGTTTGTGACACTTAAAGATAAAGGACGAACTGTCGTTTATTATCCTATTGACGTGACTGATGAATATAATAAACAGGGAAAGGAAAATCAAAATATCCATATCGTATGCAAAAACGCAGTCACCTTGCCTGATGTCGAAATTGAAGGTGGTTCAGGTTCCGGGTTTAATCCGGATGTGGGCGACTGGGAGGATGGCGAAGAACAGGAAGTTCCGGTAGGAAAATAATTACATCTAATCAATATAAACTTTTTATTAATTTACACTTATGTTTATGAAAAAGCAATTAATGGGCTTGGCAGCATGCGCCCTTATTCTTTCAAGCTGCTCGCAAAATCAGGAAATTGAAAATTACGAACAAATGAATCGTGAGGAAGTACGCCTTGCTCCCTATGTGAACAAATCTAAGGCGAGTGTGATGAATCCTGCGACACTGCAAAGGACAGGGTTTAAGGTGTTTGCCGTTCAGCATGCTGTT
>JBOFDD010000137.1:0-5488 GCA_051646645.1 Bacteroidales bacterium
CAGATATTTAAAAGTTATATACGATATCTGTCTGTGGAAAAATATTGACCGGTTTTCAAAAATAGAGATGGATTTATAGTTTAAAACTATGCTTGCATAAAGAAGTACAATACTTTTTTATGCGATTGATGAGATTTTATTAATATTTTTGAGCTACCAGATGTAAATGATCTGATACAATAATTAATTAACTTAATACATGAAATTATGGTACTTGTAGGTAAAAAAGCTCCGCTATTTAAAGCTCCGGCTGTAATAAATGGGAATGAAATTGTTGAAAATTTCTCACTTGAACAATATATTGGTAAGAAATACGTATTGTTTTTCTTCTATCCTGCTGATTTTACATTCGTTTGTCCATCTGAACTGATTGCTTTTCAGGATGCAATGGATCAAATCGAAAAATTAGATACAGTAGTAGTAGGTTGCTCGGTTGACTCTCAATTCTCTCATTGGAAATGGTTGCAGACTCCAATTAATCAGGGCGGAATTCAAAGTGTAATGTATCCTTTGGTTGCTGACCAATCTCATGTAATTGCTGAAAATTATGATGTGTTGGCTGGTGAGCGAACTTTTGATAACGAAGGAGAAGAGATTTTCGAAGGTATACCGATGGCTTACCGTGGACTTTTCCTTATTGATAAAGGAGGGATTGTCAGACATCAGGTTGTAAATGATATGCCTCTTGGTCGTAGTGTGGAAGAAGCAATCCGTGTGGTTGAAGCGCTTCAGTTTACAGAGAAGTATGGAGAAGTATGTCCTGCTAACTGGAAAAAAGGACAAAAAGGAATGAAACCTTCGCAGGAAGGCGTTTCTGAATATATGGCGAATGTTCATAAATAAGATCGCAGATTAAGAATCTATTAAATAAAGGGGGTTGTGCTAAAAAAGTACAATCCCTTTCTTTTTATACAAGTCAGAGCAACATATTGTTTATCTGATTGTTTTATCTAAGGAGTTAGTCTAAAAATACATCTTATTATGAAGCAGTTGATTGTATATGCTCATCCTCATTCTAAAAGTTTTTGCCATGCAATAAAAGAAACATATGTTGATGCATTGCAAACTCAGGGGAAAGAGGTTAGGGTAAGAGATTTATATGCTGATGATTTTGATCCTGTATTACGCTACAGCGAACTACAACAGCTATGTAAGGGTGATGAAATGAGTGAAGATCTGAAAATTGAACAAGCTTTTATAAAATGGGCTGATGTTATTACTTTTATTTATCCAATATGGTGGACTGGTATGCCTGCTATTTTAAAGGGGTATATTGATCGGGTCTTTTCTTGTGGATTTGCGTTCAGGTATGACGACGAGAAAGGTATTATAGGGTTGCTTACAGATAAAAGAGTTGTCATTATAAATACAATGGGAGCCGATAAAGATACGTATCTTCAGTCCGGAATGCTTACTGCAATGGAAACTGTTATCGATAACGGTATTTTTAAAATGTGTGAAATGGATGTCGTTGGTCACTACTTTTATGGGAATTTGGTGGCGAGAGGCGAAGAAAACCGTAAGAAAATTCTTCAGCAGGTAAAGAAAATTGCTCAAACTCAAACCGGAGAATTAAATGAAATCTATTTTTAAATACAGAGGAAGAGGTTGTCCTGAATATGCTTTTTATGAGCTTAAGGACAACCTCTTTTATATGTTTTCTTCAAAATACCGCTCAATAATACGCGGTATTGCATAATTATTTAACTCGTCCCGCCTGATCTTTCGGAACGGTTCGTTCAGGGAAATGTATTCTCCCTTCAGTTTATAAAACCGGCAATACAGATGCTGATGCGAAAGCACGTGCTTATATTCTTTGCAGAGAGTAAAAGATTCTATTCTGGCATTACCCGTAACTGCACTTAAATCAGTATTCAGTAATGGCGTATTCTCTGCCGTTTCAATTAATGGTAGCTGAAATAATCCTTTCCAGATATCGTCAGACTGACGCTGTTCAATCCAAAGCTCCTCATCATTGCCTATTTCAATAAAGTGAAAAAAACGAGGTCTTACTTTAGTCTTTCCTTGCTTGACAGGTAGCTCATTAATTATACCCTTTTCTAAAGCAATACATTTGTCACTCAGCGGACAGCTTGTGCAATCCGGGGCTTTAGGTGTGCATTGTATTGCTCCGAACTCCATCATTGCCTGATTGAATAAATCCGGATGTTTCGGATCCATCATTTCTTCAGCGATAGCCTGGAATAGTTTTTTGCCTTCGTTTGTATCAATAGGTGTGATTATCCCGAAAAGTCGGGAGATAACCCGGTACACATTTCCGTCTACCGCAGCATGAGGCAGGCGAAAGGCAAATGAAGCAATAGCAGCAGCTGTATAGGGTCCAATTCCTCTGAGAGAAATTATGTCATCGTAGGTTGAAGGAAATTTGCCATCAAAACGAGCCATAATATCTTTTGCTGTAGCATGGATATTACGGGCTCTGCTGTAATAGCCCAGTCCCTGCCACATACGAAGGACTTCTTCTTCCGGTGCTTCGGAAAGATTTTTTATCGCAGGGAATTGACTGATGAAGCGCAGATAGTAGTCATATCCCTGAGCGACACGTGTTTGCTGAAGGATGATTTCCGAGATCCAGATCAGATAAGGGTCCTGAGTATCGCGCCAGGGCAGATCTCTTTTATGTTTTAAATACCACTCTATTATTGTTTGTGTCATCGTTCAAAGGAAAAGGGCAACAAAGATAATGACTTTTCATATTAACAAAACGTATTTATGCCCCCTAAAAGGATAAAGTGTGAAAAGAATCTATAACAGCTAAAATAAATTGTCAAACTTATCCGAAAAGCTTGTTCCGCGCTTAAGGATTTCTTACTTTTGCCGAAAATTTAGAAACCAATATTATTACCTAAAACCGCAATGGGACAAAATCCTTCTTATAAAGTCTTCTCGGGAACTAATTCCCGATATCTGGCAGAAAAGATCTGTGCAAGCCTTGGATGTGAATTGGGAAACATGATTGTTACTCACTTCGCTGACGGCGAGTTTGCTGTTTCTTTCGAAGAGTCAATTCGTGGAGAGCATGTATTTCTTGTTCAGTCTACCTTCCCTAACTCTGACAATTTAATGGAGTTGTTGCTAATGATCGACGCAGCTAAGAGAGCTTCGGCTAAATCGATTATTGCTGTAATCCCTTACTTCGGATGGGCTCGTCAGGATCGTAAAGACAAACCACGCGTTTCTATTGGTGCTAAGTTAATCGCTGACCTTCTAAGTGTTGCCGGAATTGATCGTCTGATCACGATGGATCTTCACGCGGATCAAATCCAGGGGTTCTTCGATGTACCTGTTGATCACTTGTACGCATCATCTGTATTTGTACCTTTCGTACAGTCTTTGCAGCTTGAAAACCTTGTAATTGCGTCACCGGACGTAGGAGGTTCAAAAAGAGCTAACTCGTATGCAAAATACTTTGGTGTACCATTGGTATTGTGTCATAAATCAAGAGCAAAAGCAAATGAGATTGCTACAATGAGTATCATTGGTGATGTGAAAGGTAAAAATGTTATCCTTATGGATGATATGGTTGATACAGCCGGTACAATCACAAAAGCAGCTGATATTATGATGGAAGCCGGTGCACTATCTGTTCGCGCAATTGCTTCTCATGCTGTAATGTCGGGTCCTGCTACAGAAAGAGTGACAAACTCAAAACTTACTGAGATGATCTTTACAGACTCTATCCCTTACACAAAAGGATGTGATAAAGTAAGAATCTTGTCAATTGCTGATCTGTTTGCTGAAACAATCAATCGTGTTATTGATAATCAGTCAATTAGTTCTCAGTTTATTATTTGATAATAAGATATTTAACTAAAACCGCACACTCTTCTCAGAGTATCGTGCGGTTTTAGTTTATATCACTTGTATATAGGAGAAATGCTATGGGATTGCAATTTTTGAGTCTGTCCAGCGGAAGTAGTGGTAACTGCTATTACCTCGGAACAGAAACATACGGAATACTTATTGATGCAGGTATCGGTCCACGCACGATTAAAAAGTTTTTGAAAGAGTATGATATACCTTTCGAACGGATTATCGCGCTTTTAATTACTCACGATCATACCGACCATATTAAGTATGCCGGTGTGCTCGGCGAAAAATTTGGAATTCCTGTTTACACGACCCGTCGTATACACGATGGGATGAACCGAAATTATAGCATGACGGAGAAGATTTATGCTTCTCGTCGTGAAATATCCAAAGAAGTTACGTTTGATATTCGTGACTTTAGTATCACTGCATTTGAGGTTTCACATGATGGATCAGATAATGTAGGCTACCGTATTGAATTTCAAGGTGTCAAATTTGGTATTGCTACTGATCTTGGTGTGGTTACAGATATTGTAACCCGGCATTTGTCAGATGTAAATCACCTTGTAATTGAGGCGAATTACGATAATGAGATGTTGCATAATGGTAAGTATCCCGCACATCTGAAAAGTCGTATACATTGCAATACAGGTCACCTGAGCAATATGGATGCAGCTCTGTTCCTCTCTTCTGTTTTTGATTTTCACCTTAAAAGTGTATATCTGTGTCATATAAGCAAGGATAATAATCATCCCGAGCTGGCTTATAAAACAGTTGAAATGAAACTGGGTGATTTTGGCATTCGTGCCGGGAAGGATTTTGAGCTTATTTCGTTGAAAAGAAATGTGCCGACAGGAATCTTCCAGTTGATTTGATTTCGACTCTTAAAGGCTGCCATTTGGCGGCTATCACATAAATTTGGTTCGTGTCGTTATGACCGAAAGCTAAAAAGAGCAGACTGCATTTTTCAATACTTGCAGTCTGCTCTTTTTAGTTTAATATTGAGGTCGTCTCGACTTTTGGAAACGGAGTGAAATTAATTAACGCCCAAAAGTCGAGATGACCTCATTGTATGATGAATGTTCTTTGCAGATTGTACTGTGATATAAAAAAAGGTCTTACCCGGTGAGGTAAGACCTTTAGTTATATTGTATCTGTAAAGGAACAATAGATTAGTATCCGCGGATAGCCTCGATACCTGGAAGAACGCGACCTTCGATGAACTCAAGAAGAGCTCCACCACCAGTAGAAACGTAGCTTACTTGTTTAGCCAAACCAAGTTGGTTGATACAAGCAACTGAGTCACCACCACCGATCAAAGAGAATGCACCGTTAGCTGTAGCTTCAACGATTGCGTTCGCAACTGCTTTAGAACCAGCAGCAAATTTTTCGAACTCGAATACACCTGCAGGGCCATTCCAAAGAATAGTTTTAGAGTTTTTGATAACCTCGCAAACTTTCTCGATTGATTCAGGACCCATATCAAGACCCATCCATCCTTCAGGAACGTTTTTGTCTGAACAGATTTGAGTGTCAGCGTCAGCAGCAAATTTGTCAGCAGCAACACAGTCAACCGGAAGAACGATGTTGATTCCGTTTTTCTCAGCTTTAGCCATGATTGTTCTTGCTAGATCAAGCATATCATCTTCGCAAAGAG
>JBOFDD010000138.1:0-4675 GCA_051646645.1 Bacteroidales bacterium
CGCATCAACGGACTTGGAGCTCCCCGCGCATTCTATACACCTATGCTGCGTGATATCAAAGTGCCAAACACAAGCTATGGCGAGGATTATGCACTGGGACTTTACTTCTCAAGAAATTATCAGATCGGTCGTGTGTATGATGTCGTTTATTTGTGTCGCAGATGGGATGATAACTCCGATGCATCGCTTGATATCGTGAAGATGAATGGTCATAATTTATACAAAGACCGTATTCGTACATGGGAAGTTCAGGCGCGTAAACAACTTGTTGCAAACCAACAATAAATCTCGTATGGAGCAAAATACAATTGAAGGTCTGAAGTCTTTCGCTGTAAAAGAAAGCACTTCGGGAACTCTTTCAGCAGAGGTAGATCGTTTGTTTAAAGACCAGTGTGAAAACTGGTCTTTGGCAAGAGATAATTTTTCGGCATTAAAAACAGTGGAAAGTAAGATATTCGAAAGTGCTAATCTGAATTTTATCGTTCAGTTTAATCCTTCGAGAATCAGGTCATCTGCTGCAAAGGTAGATGCTAAATCTATTCAGGAACGTAAATGTTTTCTCTGTATACCTCATTTACCGGCAGAACAAAAAGGTGTGAAGGTGTTGAAAAATGAAAATGATTTTGATCATAATTATATGATTCTTGTAAATCCATTTCCGATTTTCGATAAACACCTCACTATCCCGGATATAGATCATACCGATCAGCGAATCCGCGAACGGGTAGGAGATATGCTGAGTCTGGCTAATGAACTTCACGATTATGTTCTGTTTTATAACGGACCGAAATGTGGAGCATCAGCACCGGATCATATGCATTTTCAGGCAGGAAACAAGGGTTTTATGCCTTTAGAAAGAGACTTTGATGCGATTATTGATGCCTGTGAGGTCGTATTGAAAGAAAAAGATGAGGTGAAGATATCTACGCTTACCGGTGTTACAGCCCGTACGTTTATTTTTCGCTCAGCGTCAAAAGAAAAAATAAATCGCCTTTTCAAAGAATTCTACGATTCATTTGCATCCATGGTGCCTGATGAAGCAGAGCCGATGATGAATATTCTTGCTATGAAAAAGGGAAAAGAATATATTTTGATTGTCTTTCCGCGGAAAATGCACAGACCAAGTCAGTTCTTTGCCGAAGGAGATGATAATCTGCTGATTAGTCCTGCTTCTGTAGATTTAGGTGGTGTTTTTATCACACCACAGGAGAAAGATTTTAAAAAGATAAAGTTGTCCGACATAAACGACATAATCACACAGATTACTATAGCTGATGATATGTTTGATGCTTTGTGTAAGGCTTTATAAATGAAAAACAAGGGAGCTCATTCAGAGCTCCCGATTTAAATAAACCGATCCATGATTGAACCGAAAATAAATGTAGGGATAATGTTTCAACCTGCAATCCGCTTTAATCTCGATACACTTTATACGTTTGAGGGGAATACATACGCAGGCGAGTATGAAGCGAAAATACAAGATGGAAAGATCCTGTTTAACGGAAAGTGCTACGATGAAATTCTCTTTGAATCCGATGAAAAAGATTCATCATTTGTTTTGCACGATGTCGTTATCGGTATCGGGTTTCATTGGGAAAGAAAAGAAGATCAGCGTTTCAGGGGGAATCTGAGATTCATAGTAGAGGATGACCATCTGACTGCAATCAATATTTTATTTGTAGAAGAGTATCTGAAAAGTGTAATATCTTCAGAGATGAGTGCTACCAGTTCAAAAGAGCTGTTAAAAGCGCATGCGGTTATATCCAGAAGCTGGTTGTTGTATCAGACATACAAACGCACTCAGATAGAATCATCCAGTCAGAATTATGTATCGGATACTAAATCGGCGAATGAATGGATAAAGTGGTGGGATCGTGAAGATCATTTGAATTTTGATGTTTGTGCTGATGATCATTGTCAGCGTTATCAGGGGATAACACGGGCTTCGCAATCATTACAAATGGTTGAAGAGGCCGTTGAAGAAACCAGGGGGGAATTACTTATGTATGACGGGGTCATTTGTGATGCCCGTTTCTCTAAATGTTGCGGTGGAGTAGTTGAAGAGTTTCAGAATTGTTGGGAACCGGTTTTATACCCTTATCTGACAACGCTGTACGACGGGGACAAAAATGAGCTTAGCCAGATACCTGATCTGACTAAGGAAGATGAGGCGGAGAAGTGGATACGTAATGCTCCGGCGGCTTATTGCAATACAAAGGATAAACATATTCTTAATCAGGTGCTGAATAATTACGATCAGGAGACAACTGACTTTTATCGCTGGAAAGTCTCCTATTCTTTCGCTGAAACAGGTTCGTTAATCCGAAGACGACTTGGACTGGATTTGGGTGAGATAACTAATCTTATTCCTCGCGAAAGAGGAAAATCAGGACGAATAACAAAATTGGAAATACAAGGGACGAAAGATAATCTGATTATTGGTAAGGAACTACTTATCCGAAAAGCATTGTCTGAATCTCATTTATATAGTTCGGCTTTTGTGGTGGATAAATCCGATTCAGGATTTGTACTTACCGGAGCCGGCTGGGGACATGGAGTGGGACTTTGCCAGATCGGAGCAGCTGTGATGGCAGAGAACGGATTTCAATACAGGGATATTCTTGCACATTATTTCCCCGATAGTGAATTAAACCAACAATATTAACTTATACCAGACGACCAACCATGAAGGAATTTGTAAAAGTTGAATCAATAGACAATAATATAGGCGCTAAAAGTTCCAGAAAGAAAGCTTGGGCATGGATTCCGACTCTCTATTTTGCACAGGGCTTGCCTTATGTTGCAGTAATGACTATAGCCGTGATTATGTATAAACGGTTAGGTTTATCGAATACGGATATTGCCCTTTATACAAGCTGGCTTTATTTACCCTGGGTAATAAAACCATTGTGGAGTCCGTTTGTAGATTTGGTAAAAACGAAAAGATGGTGGATTGTGACTATGCAGTCATTAGTTGCTGTCGGTTTTGCCGGGATAGCATTTTTTATTCCAACTGAGTTCTATTTACAGGCATCACTGGCCTTCTTCTGGTTGCTTGCGTTTGCTTCAGCCACCCACGATATTGCCGCTGATGGTTTCTATATGCTGGCATTGGGAACAGGTGATCAGTCTTTCTTTGTTGGAATTCGTAATACCTGTTATCGTTTTGCTACCATATTCGGACAAGGAATTCTTGTTTGGTTGGCGGGAGCTTTAGAGAAAGGTGTGATTTTTCCATCAACGGCTAATAATATTCCGTTAGCGTGGTCGCTGACTTTTATGGTTTTAGCGGGATTGTTTATGACATTTACGCTTTATCATAAACTGGTGTTGCCTCGTCCGGCAGAAGATTATTCTCATGCGGAGGTTACTCCGGGGAGATTGATCAGCGATTTCTGGAAAACATTTGCATCTTATTTCCAGAAAAAAGACCTTGGATTAATCTTCTTCTTCTTATTAACCTATCGATTGGGTGAAGCACAGTTGAGTAAACTTACATCACCTTTTCTGTTGGATAATATGAGTGATGGCGGGTTGGGCCTTGACACCTCTGAAGTAGGGATTGCTTACGGTACTTTTGGTGTGGCGGCACTTTTAGCCGGAGGAATACTGGGTGGATTTCTTGTTTCACGCGATGGTTTTAAACGATGGATTTTTCCGATGGCTTTAGCAATTAATATTCCTGATTTGCTATATGTATATATGGCTGCTTTTCAACCAGAAAATTACAGCGTCGTAATAAGCTGTGTAGTTGCCGAACAATTTGGCTACGGTTTTGGATTTACAGCCTATATGTTGTATCTGATTTATATTGCAGCCGGAGAGCACAAAACAGCGCATTATGCTATCGGTACAGGTTTTATGGCACTTGGTATGATGCTTCCGGGTATGATAGCAGGCTGGCTTCAGGAAATAATGGGCTATACAAATTTCTTCTGGTGGGTATGTTTATGCACTTTACCGGGTATCTTTGCAGCTTATCTGGTGATGAAGAAAATTGATCCGGAATTTGGTAAAAAATAAATTACAGACGAACTTATGAAAAGATTTTATGTAACACTGTTAGCACTTTTATTGTTGATCCCGGCTTTTGCAACGCACGTAAAGACAGGAATAGAAGTATTACGCGATCAAAATTTTAAAATACTCGAAGGGAAAAGGGTCGGTTTAATTACAAACCCAACCGGAGTTGACAGTAAACTTAAAAGTACTATTGATATTCTGAAAGAGGCTCCGAATGTAAATCTGGTTGCCCTTTTCGGACCGGAACACGGGGTTCGGGGCGATGTACATGCCGGTGATAAAGTGGATAATGCACGTGATGAAAAAACGGGTCTGCCTGTTTATTCATTATACGGCAAAACACGTAAACCGTCAGATGAAATGCTGAAAGATATTGATGTGCTGGTTTACGATATTCAGGATATCGGTTGCCGCTCGTTTACCTATATCAGTACGCTTGGTCTTGCTATGGAGGCAGCAGCAAAAAATGGCAAAGAGGTGATTGTGCTTGACAGACCTAATCCGCTTGGCGGACATAAGGTTGAAGGAAATTTAGTAGAGGATGGATTTATTTCTTTTGTGAGTCAGTTTAAAATTCCGTATGTATATGGATTGACTTGCGGAGAGTTGGCTAATATGCTCAATGGCGAAAAGATGCTTGAAGGGCAGTGTA
>JBOFDD010000139.1:0-4305 GCA_051646645.1 Bacteroidales bacterium
AGATTTATGCATGTGAGACATGAGGAGACAGCAGCTTTTGCGGATGGTGCCGAGGCTAAGAGTACTGGAAGCCTGTCTGCTTGTATAGGCTCTTGCGGACCCGGAGCTCTTCATTTATTAAACGGGCTTTATGATGCAAATTCGAATGGAGCACCGGTTATTTGCCTTGCTACCCATATTCTGAAGAATGAAATAGGGTTTGACTATGTTCAGGAAACAGATCCCAAGCGTCTTTTTGCGGCATGCAGTGTCTTTTGCGAATATGTACAGTCACCTGCTCAGTTACCGAGAATGCTTGCTTCTGCAATGCAGCATGCTGTAAGCAGAAAGGGTGTGGCGGTCTTGATTATACCCGGCGACATCTCCTCCGCAATTTATGATGGAGGAGATTATCATCAGTATAAACCTCATTATTCGAATCCGCGAATATTTCCGGTGAAGGAGGATCTGTTTCGGATTGCGGAGCTTATTAATAATAGTAATAGCCTTGCTATTATCGCCGGTGAAGGATGTAAAGGTGCTCATGATGAGGTGATAAGGCTTTCTGAATTGAGGAAAGCAGCAGTTGCCTGGACTTATTATGGCAAGCAGTATGTGGAATACGATAATCCGTATGCTGTTGGTATCATAGGGAAAATGGGGGCAAATTCAGTGAATGAGGCTATCAGGAGTTGTGATCTCTTATTACAATTGGGATCTAACTGTTCACTTGACGGATATAAAATAAATGGCAAAGTATTACAGATAAATTCAGATGCTCAGTTTCTTGGTGCTGATCACTTTGTTGATTTCGCGTTTGAGGGGAATATAAAGGAAACTCTTTCCCGTATTCTTCCTTTAATTAATGAATTGTCCAGTACCTGTTATATCCAGGAGGTGCTTATGCCATATGAAAATAAATGCAGGCAATATGAAGAGTTGTATCGTAAGAAGGTTACTTCTGAAAATGAAATTTATTCAGAATATCTGTTCAGTCTTATTGATAAGCGAGCTTCCTCTGAAGCGCTTTTTTGTGCCGATACGGGAAGTGCACTTATCTTGATGCAACGACATATTCATGCCTCAGATTCACGAATGTTCTTTCAGTCAGCAAGATGGGGCTCAATGGGTAATGCTATGCCAACAGCTTTGGGTGTGAAAGCTGCGTTTCCTCAAAAACAGGTTATAGCACTTTGTGGTGACGGAGGCTTATCTGCATTGCTTGGAGATCTAATTACGGCAATACAAATGAATTTGCCGATAAAAATAGTCTTGCTCAATAATGGCAAGCTGGATCTGACCGGATTGCAATTTTTTGTTCAGAATCTTGATCCTGCATGTATTGATTTGAAACATGCTGATTATGCCGCAATTGCTTCTGCTATTGGATTTGCATCGTATAAGGTTGCACATGCAGAAGAACTTCAATCGGCAATAGACAGGTGGCTTGATCAGGATAAACCAGCATTTTTAGATGTTAAGGTTGCCTCAATCACAAATTTACATAATGGTTTTATTAAAAATAAATTGTAAGTATGCTAACGAAAGTATCAGATATAATAGCACAAACACTCCAGTATGCAGGTATAGAAAGAATCTATGGGCTTGTAGGTGGTGGTATTAATGCCCTGGCCTCTTCATTAACATCAACGTCTGTCCGGTTTATTCAGACACGCAATGAAGAGTCTGCCGGTTTTGCAGCAGGAGCTGATGCTGCTATGACAAAGAAACTGTCAGTTTGTTGCGGTTCAAGCAATGCCGGTTCTGTCCATTTTTTGAATGGAATATATGATTCTCACAGAAATGGATCATCGGTGCTTCTTATTCTTTCTGAAAGATCACAGCAGTTATCCGGTAGATATTTCGCATTCGATGCAGATATTAAATCAATATTCTCTACGTGCAGCTACTACTGTGAAGTGGTTCAAAATCCTTCTCAGATTGAGTCATTGTTAGGACAGGCTATGCAAACAGCGATTGCTAAAAAAGGCGTATCAGTACTTATTATTCCTGAAAATCTGTTTTTCGAAGAAATTGAATTTGAAACGATTCGTTTCTTTCCTAAATACACAAATTCTGTGATCATACCATCTGTAGATGAGATCATGCGTTTAGCAGAAATGATAAATGATGCAAATCATATTGTGATTTTTGGTGGAGCTGGATGTCTTGGAGCTCATGCTGAAGTAATGGAACTTGCTCAAAAAATCAAAGCACCGGTAGGGTGGGCCTATCGGGGAAAAGAGGCTCTGGACTGGGATAATCCATATCCGGTAGGTATGAATGGATTGTTGGGAGATCAGTCTTGTCTTCAGGCTTTTGAAGAATGTGATTTGTTGATTTTGCTTGGTACTGATTTTGCATTTTCTGCATTTTATCCGGATGATACTAAGATTATACAGATCGATATTAAAGGAGAGCATCTTGGTCGCAGACATAGCATTTCTTTAGGAGTAGTAGGTGATGTGAAAGAAACACTTAAAGAGTTGAATCCTCTTGTTAGTGAAAGAGCTGAAGATCAGTTTGCAAAAGAAAGTACGGCCTTATTCCACACAGTAGAGAAACATCTCGAAAAACTGACCCATCAGAATAAGAATGAGGAAGAGGGCATATACCCTGAATTTCTGGCCGGAATAATTAATAAAGTTGCAGCAGAAAATGCTCTGATTGTTGCTGATATTGGCACACCCTGGGCTTATATGGCAAAATATATTTACACATTAGGTACACGAAAACTGTATCATTCATGTTTACATGGTACTATGGCTAATGCCCTGCCTTCATCAATCGGAATGCAGGCCGCAATGAAAGGCAGACAAGTAGTGGCAATGTGTGGCGATGGAGGCTTTTCTATGCTGATGGGTGAAATTCTTACATTGTCGCAAGAGAAGTTGCCAGTCAAGGTTATTGTTTTTAATAATGGACGGCTTGATTTTGTTGCATTGGAGATGAAGACAGAAGGGCTTATAGATGTGTGCACAGATCTTCAGAATCCGGATTTCTCAAAAGTAGCAAAAGCTGCCGGAATATATGCTATTCGGGTTGAGAAGCCTGAAAATCTGGAACAGGCTTTGATCGAGGCTTTTAAACATGATGGCCCGGTTGTGGTAGATGTGAAAGTGAATCCTGACTCATTATTAATGCCTCCTGAAATTACACTCGAAATGGTTTATAATTTCTCGAAATACACATGGAAGCAATTTCTGTCAGGTGATAAAAAAGTGCTGTGGGAGATGTTTAGGACTAATTTTCCACGACAATTTTGAAGCAATATGTGTTCTGTATGGTTAAAATAAACATAACTGAGTAATTTTCGGTAAAAAAAATGATATTTTGTACTGTAGTATAAAAATATTTATTTTCTTTGTGGTGTGCTACCTGTTTGACTAAAGAACGGATAGCATAAAAACAAAAGGATCAATTGAATATAACATATTGGTATATTTAATTTGGTGTGTGTTTTTTTTAAATTTGTGGTATCATGTCATAAGCCCTCCGAAGTGATTCGAAGGGCTTATTTTATTTTATACAATCCGAAGTAACCACTTTATGTACCAGAGAGGTTAAGGCTGCGGGGTGAAATATAACTTAGATACATTATAACCCAAACTTTCGGCGTAATCTAAAATGCGGGTTAAGGTCTTCTTTTCAATTTTTGGTGTACGGCTCAGAATCCATAAATATTTATCACTGTTACTACCTATCAGAGCATATTCATAATCAGGACCGAGCATAAGTATATTGTAATCAGAATAAAACCAGAGAAAGAAAGATACCTTCAATTCCCGAGGATTCATCGGGTCAGGTTGTTTTGCTTTTCCTTTAGAGGCTTTTAGTTTGCCGTCCGGTGTTTTTACTCTTCCGCTGTTTAAAACCTCAATATTGCCGTCAGGCTTTAGTGTGTATCTGGCAGTTACGGCAACAAGATCTTTCTCAAACCAGTTATCGAAACGTGCGATTTCGTACCACAATCCCATATACCTTTTCAGGTCTAATTCGTTAACTGAAGGTTTCGTTTGTGCATCCATAGAAAAAATGGTGAAAATGGATAATATGAATAAAGAAATAGCTTTTATTTTCATTACACGATAATATTAAAATAAGAAAAATATAGTGGTTCCCCTTATTAGACAATATATACAGTCATTTAAGGTGGATTTATCCTTTATATGAGGGATTAACATTTCTATATTTTAACAACAAGATACCTACGCAGCCTGATACATTTGAGCCGGCGTTTTATATTTTAAGCTCTGATGTAATCTTTTCTTGTTGTAGAACTCAAAATATTCAGCAAGCCCTTGATAAAGCTCTATTCCGTTCATC
>JBOFDD010000140.1:0-3658 GCA_051646645.1 Bacteroidales bacterium
GCAAAAGACAATGCTGGATTGTTTGCCCGAATTATTGGAAAGATTAGTGCATTTACAATCCTTCAATATATAAATAAGATCAACAACAAACCTATTGGTAGAGTTAAGTATGCACTAAATTAATTCCGCCAACGGGTAAATATATCATTTTGAGGAAAAATAATGATTAAGTAATATCAATAATTTACTGAAACATTTTAAAAACCGTATTAAAGGTAAGATTTCGGATACTTTTAGGTCTGTTTTTATTTTTCTCTCCTTGATTTAGCCCGCTAAATCCGCATTTCAAAAAATAAAAACATCCTCTAAAATTATCTCAAAAAATGTAACAGTAAATTCTTTCTATTACTTAGTATTCAACCCGATTATTCTTAATTCGGTAAACTTCCAGAGGTTATTTGAAGAGCGGAAGAGTAAGGAGACGAAATAAAGACAAAGCGCTTTGCAAAAAAAATTTGCAAAGCGCTTTGTCTTTATTGGCAACTACTATTCTCAAAATAATATCGGACAATTTTAATAATCTATCCTGATATTTTATAGCTTTGCATGCATAATAACACGTAAAAAGAGACCGAACATGGCAATCCAGAAAGGAATAATCACAATGAACGAGTGGATGAGAATTCACCCTTACAGAAAATCAGGCAGTATTGATCACGAGTATCTTAATCTGGCAAAGAAGATTTATAATACGTTACTCAATTATGAGGATCTGAAAGCAATGGAACAGGATGTTATGAAACAGTTATCTCTTACTCTTACTGCTTATCTGGAAGATATAATTTCTGACTATGGAATGTGGAATGCTTTCCGTAATCTACACAAAAGGATGTATGATAAATGGCTTCCGTTTTATGAGGTAAATAAAAAAGAATACGTCTTTGACGAAATAAACAGAGTTGATGTAATGCTTTTGAGCTGGATGGTAGTTCAAAGACTCGAGGACGAAAGGAAGACTATACATCCCGAAGGGGTTTTGGTGAATTTGCTTACGAATATAATCTATCCTTTACTGGATGAAGCTTTTGAGCTGTTGCCTATTAATGAGCAGCTCCACTGGATATTTCGGGACCCGAATATCTATACCAATTTTCACACATTCAGAGCAGCCAATAGTTGTTTATTCTTGTCATCGTATCTATTCCTGAATTTCGGTCATGAATATGCTAAGCAAGTTGAGAATCAGGCCGTCGAAAATGATTTTGAAGATAAGTATATTTACAGCCTTATTGAGAACTGTCCTTTTCTTATAAAAATGCCACCTCTGACATTATTTTCGCATGAATATCTGGCTGAGATGATTGCTGACCTGAAAAAGGAAAACAAATGGGTGAGTCATGTTTCGTACATAGAATCTTCAGTATTCGAATACAATGGACGAAAAAAGAATAATTACTTACTAACGGATCTGAAGACAAGAATCCGGTATGAGGTGCATCTGGATTCATGCAGTCTTGATGCAAACACTCCGATTGGGGCTACGATGTTGACTCAACTGGTAAACTACCAGGGAAAATGGCTGATTAACGGGGGGGTTGTTTTTTTCGTCGAGAATAAGGAGGAGGTCATAAACGATGTGCTTTTGGAAAGGAATACTATTAAGCATAACAATATGCTCTATGATGCGTTTATGAAAGTAAACAAAAAATCTCCGATTGTTTTTACTTCCTGTTATCACGATGCTAAAGAGATTATGAAGCAATATTACAAGGTTAACGATCTACCTGAATACCCGAGTGAATTCAGAAACCAGGAGAACTATGTGTTGTATGCGGATCGGGACAAAGGAATGGAAATAGCAATGAATATTGCTGCGTATATAAAACATAAGAATAATCCGATTTATGATAAAAAGGAGGCTGCGGAGAATGCGCTCTGTATTGTGCGTGATCGATATAGTTGCCCGAGGGAGATGAGTAAGTATCTGATCGAAAACAAGATGGTCCCCGATGCCATGCTGAATCCTATCTATGGGAAAAATAGAGCCACGGCTCTGGTTCAGGATAATATCAGGTTCCTGAGCAACTTTATGCTTGGAGATTAAAATTTAACAAAACGAGCAAAGGCACCTTTTAAAGGGTGCCTTTTTTGCGTTTTTATAAAATGGGTCCGTAGAGATACTCTATTGTTGTATAGAACTCACCAAACTGAGGTACATCCTGTCTTAAATGGAGCTGAACTGCTGCTTTCAAGTCTTCTATATCGAGTGTATCAAAAGTAGAAATTATCGCTTTTCTTTTTTCTACCAGGATTGGATCATCAAGTCCTAATATGTGAATTGTAGTCGTTGCCCTTGAATCATCAGCATCTAACGGGAAAATATGCCCATCTGATGCATATTTGAAATGGGTGGCACAATCTTCCTCAAGCGGAGAAATCAGATCTGAACTATAATAATTATCTTTTTTATTGCCACAAATATTGGGAGTAGACCTCGTTGGTACCCGTACACAGCAAGCATGTAAATTAGTATAATCAAGTTGTAATTGCGGGAACTGAGAGTCTTCTTTGGGCTTAAAGTGTTCGATATGGCTATCCTGTTGAGAAATACGTCGTTCACAATAGCAGCAAATATCTTTTTAATCTTCGCTATCAAGGACTCTTACTACATCCGAAGAGGTATCCAGAATTCGGATACACCTTGACGGCAACCGATTCAGAACCGATGGTGAATGTGTAGAAACAACAAATTGTATCTTTGGAAATGTAGCTGATAGTTTAGAGGCTATTTCGGCTTGCCATTTTGGATGAAGATGTAATTCAAGCTCATCAATCATGACGATACCTTCTCCCTGCAAAGGATCCTCCATCTGAGGATTTGCCAGCACAAGTCGGCGGCAAAGATCTCCAACCATTGCCATATAACACTTCTCGCCATCAGAAAGCTGATCAACACGCAGCTCCTGATTATTTTTACGAACAACCATTCGTAATGGGTTTCTACGTACATGCAAATCAGTATACTCGGGCATAAACCGGCTTAAAGCATTTCTGACAGCATTCAGCTCTCGCTGAAAAGGCTCTCCGATAGTATCATCCTGGCGGTAACGCTCATTCTCCAAATCCTCCTGATTACGAAACCACTCAAAAAAATCACGGAAATTAGCACTTCCGTTCAAAGATCCGGTATAAGTTTCCAAGAGATCAAAAGCATGTTTATTTTTGATTCTTAATGGAATATCTACAACTACACGAGAGACTCCGTAGTGTACAACAACAGGTATATTTGTCTTAAAATCAGAACCTTCAATACGTCCTCTCATTTCTGCCGCATAGTTATTCAGACTCTCTAAATCGGAAGTGACTTTTTTTTCGATACCTTTTATCGCCTTATTCACTACACGAAGATTATGAATATTATCAAACGTAGCCTCAATTTGCCCGTGTGTTGCACCATTTGATAATTCATCTGCATGAATTAGTTTGCCTTGCCCTTTTGCGGATATGATACGGGCGATAACCCATGACAAACAAATTCCGATTGCATCAAGAACAGATGATTTTCCCGCTCCATTATTTCCAACAAAGACTGTCAGGTCTGTTTCTAACGAGACATCCACATCTCTTAAGCCTCTGAAATTCTTAATTCTTATGTTGTTAATCTTCATTGCAATTTCTTTTGAATATTCTTTATTAACTAATCCTTATGTAAATAACA
>JBOFDD010000141.1:0-38433 GCA_051646645.1 Bacteroidales bacterium
AAATCCTCTGGCGGTTCATCAAATACAGATGGCTACCTTTCGATGCTTTTCTTAACTTCCAAAATCTCAAAGAACGCCTGAATGATACACTGAACAAAATCGGAACAAAATGTATCATTAATTTTTATTGATTACTTAAGAGCATCTTTTTCCTTATCGAAAACACATTTTCCGTTTATATATGTCTCAAGTATATCAAACTCTTTTAAATCCTTTACACGAATAAAATCAGCGGGATCACCTGCATGAAGAAGTCCGACAGGTAATTTATAATGATGTACAGCATTAACAGATGCCGCTTTAAGCACATCGAAAAGATCATAACCGTCCGAAATAGCTTTGATCACAATTTTATTTATATGTCCGTTTTTCAGCAGATCATCCGGATGGGAATCATCTGTGCAAAACATGATTTGATCCGGATGTGTCTGTATCAAATCTTTTAAAGCGTCATAATTCTTTGCAGAACTTCCTTCGCGAATAGAAATCTGCATCCCTTCTCCAATCTTTTCTATGGCCTCGGTTAATGATGTACATTCATGGTCGGTATCTATACCATAGCTGTATGCCCGCAGAGCTTCACCGGATAATCCGGGAGCATGTCCGTCAACAGGGAGGTGCAGAGTCTGAGCAGCAGAAAGTTTTTTAAGAACATCCGGGTCACCGTTTATTACTCCGGGATAGTTCATCATTTCCGATAGGCCAACGAATTTTCCACTCTTTAATAATTTATACACCATCTCACCGTCTATCTCCGCTCCGCTGTGATCAAAAGGAGTAGCAGGAACGCATGATGGTACTGTGAAGAATATTTTCAATGGTCCGTTCTTCGCGGAGTTTTGCATAAACATTATTCCGGGAACCCCCATAACATTCGCAATCTCATGAACGTCCGTAACAATAGCAACTGTACCTTTGCTTACCGCAAAACGCGAAAATTGCAAAGGTGTCATCATTGAGCTTTCAATATGCACATGACTATCAATAAATCCGGGCATGATGAACGAGTCATAACTATTATCCTTCTCTTCGATTGACGCAATCGAATTATTGCAGATTGAAATTTCAACCGGATAAATCCTTCGCTGCTCAACATCAACTAAGTTTCCACAAATCTTTTCCATCTTTGAATCATTGATTAAAGAATAGCATAGCGAACCTTTAAATAATAGAACAATGCATGACCATACTATGTTTTAGACAGAAACAGGATCTTGATCAAATACAAAAAGGGAGAAAAAGTAATATACTCTTTCTCCCTTCTCATTTATGTTTCAGGTATTAAAATCCCAGTTCGACCTGGAATCTTATTTCATATGGATTGTACATGCTCTTTGGCATACCTTTCTTGTAATTGAAAGATGCATCAGCCTGAATTTTCAGATTGTGGCCAAGGATATAGCGTGTTACGCCAATTGTTGACTGATTAAAATAGTCATATCCGACATCAGATTTTACTTTATTGTCCGGTAAAAGCGTTGAATTACGAAGAGCAATTTCCCACTTACTCGGGAATAAATAACTTGTTTGTACGTTTACACCATTTCCGGTATAGATTGTCTGATCAATTTTATCGTCAACCATTATATACGGATCGTTACACACACGTCCCATCCAGTCTGTATAGAAAGCAAATCCACGATACTTAAGGATGAAGTCAAAGTAATAGTTTGACAGATTACGCGATTGATTTCCTGCAATCAGATCACCCGTTTCGCCTCTTACTCTTTTTGCACGGTCATTAAAACTATATCCTCCTGCAACAAGAATCTTAGGTGTGGATTCACGCTCATAGTCTCCTTCAAATACATCACCTAAAGCTTTAAAGCGGCCTAAAGGGAATAGTTCAAGGCGGCCTGTATATGCGAAACCACTTTTCTGAGCGCTTTGGAAATTTCGACCATCACCGCTTGTTACGGATCCGCGTGCAACGATGTTGAAGTCATTAAACAAACGAGTGTTGTATTCACCGAAGAAACCGAAATCCCGGTCAATATTAAACTCTGAATTCACGATTGAACGATCCACAAACTGCAATGCACTTGAAGAGTTCGTACGTGCACGGTTTGCTTTAATTTTTGTCTGACCAAAACCAATGTTCCAGGTTGCGTTTGGAATATAATATACCATCGCATCGCGGACGATGTTCATGTTACCGTTAACAGGTTTAGAGTCATACGGAGTAAAACCTAACTGAATAGAATATGTAAGTTTTGGAGAGTAAATGTAACCATCAAAACGAAGACGAAGACGTTTTACCTGTGCTTCTGTTTTGTCAAGAGAGAACTGATCGTTGAATGACATCCCTACCATGTTTTGCATGCGGAAGCGCATTGTCAGTTTATACCATTTGTCTTTAGGCTGAAAAGTAACCCCTTTACCGACCTCAATGTTTGGCATATTCCGGATTTGATCCAATAGAGCATCATCCGCAGGAATCATATAGACTGAATCCTCCTCAAAGAGTGTCTTGATTTTGTTCTGAGCACTAACCGGAGAAATATTCGCCAGACTCAATAAGAATAAAAGTAAGAATGAAAACCGGATACTTTTAATTTGATTCGCTTGCATAAGTTTGTTATTGTTTACTGGATGCAAAAGTAATTTAATCATAAATTCACGCCAAAATAACCCAATTACAATTCTGTTACATAGTTGTTTAAGTTTTGTTGCAGTTCCCGGTGTGGATATGAGGTTATTTAAATATTCACTTACATTATCAGTTAATATGCAACTACTTTAAACGAAAGGAAGGCAGAGCTAATCGTATTAACTCTACCTTCCATCCTGATTTACTCATCTTATTCAGACGTCCTCCGGTACTAATTGTTGTGTGTTTTAGACCTGTGTTTATATAATTTATTTTGCACCGGAAGTGTCGGATATAAGATGAAAAAACGATCCTTCCTTTTAACGGGTCGGATTAATAAGCAATGCGATTATTGAATTGAGATCTTATTCAATTCCGAATCATTGATTTTCGTATCAGACTTCTGATCAAATCTGATATTGTTGTTTTCTACCGTAATATTTGTTGCTCTTTCAAAAAAGAAAGGCATCTTGTTCCAGTGAAAAGGTGCGTAATCGGAATTACGGATGATCTTATTTTTCTTGAAAGTTAATCCGTCTATCGATTTTGCATATACAAGAGGAGCATCAAACACTTCGAATACATTATTCTCAATGATTACTCCTTTTCCGTCTCCTCCATGGAAATATTTCTTCTGATCTTTCAGATTAGGGATTTCCGGATAGATGGAGATTACGGCATTAGTAAACTGAAACTGGCTTGTCAGTGAGTTCTTGAAACTGTTATTGCGAATAATCACTTCTCTGCACGCACCTGTTTCGTACCATCCGTTGCAATCGCCACAAAGCAGAATTGCTGTTCCTGATGTGTGATCAAATACATTCTTTTCCACAATCGTTTTTTTCGGAGTACTGAATAGTGTACCCCGTGCACGGTTGTTTCGGATCAGATTATTAGCAAAGTATACTTCCGGCGTCCAGGTGAGATTTTCAATGCCAACCGGATCGTTCTCATCAAATGAAAAAGGAAGGGCCTTTTCAAATTTTATTTCAAATAGTTTAGCCCCGTGTTCTGTCGGTTTATCTATTGCTTTTATTGATACAACTTTATTTGTCCCATCAAACAGTTCCATTGTTTTTGATGAAACAAACTGCACTTCATCCCCCGGTCGCCCCCATTCGAATCCCCAGGATTGGGAATGCATATAAGCTGCTTCAACAGTTGTTGCATTAATCTTACGTTTGATATTCAGATAGGTGCCGTGAACGTTAATCGCATCATCCATCATGTTTTCGTATAGTCCGTTAACTGAACGGATATAGCCTTTGCAGGCGGAGAAATGAGTGGCGTCAGCCTGAGTGGTGAAATAGCGCGGATCTTTTTTGCCGCGCAGGAAGATATTGAATTTATCTAAAGTAATATTTTCAGTCATCTGAGCCAGTAGTCCCATACCTTCCGCATAATGAATATTGATATTCTCCAGAACCACATCTTTTGAATGAGTAACAAATACCCCCGGTGTTGGTCTGTTATAACTTCTCATAGCTATCACAGTCCCCGGAATCAATTTTGCATTCTTCCATGATTTAGAACGGATTGTGCGTGGTGCAATTTCTTCCACATTCTTTACTCCGAGCCCTATGTCACTTGTGTTGTAAACAAGGTGTTTTGTCTTTTCCTCAAAGGCAATACCCCACGATGGAGTATGACTCCATCCATCGCCATAAACAGTCAGATTATTATTCTCGATACGATAGTTAACCCAGGGTGCAATTTCATATACCACTTCTCCAGTTTCCGGATTATTTGATTTAATCTGTACCTGAGCAATGTGCGGATTTGGGAAGTCAACATTGAAGTTTTTCAGTGTTATTGATGAATCTCCGATCACAGAGACAGGCAACATTCTACCGTGAAATAAAAAATCTGATCCTTTACCATCCAGAGTCAGGTTGTTGAGCCCTTCAATTGCAATCCCAACGGACTTTGGGTTAGCCTGATCATGATTGGATATATAATACTCTTTTTGGGCAGAGCCTTCAGGGAGAAAATTATAGGTTCCTTTGTCAAATTCGATTGTAATTTTATCACCTTCAGAAGTCATCTTCTTTATTTCAGAGAGCGCTTTATCAACCAGAGGAGAGCAGTTTTCAGAAGTATTTGGCTTAACTCCGAAGTCAGATATTCTGAATTTTATGTCTTTAGCGGATAATATTGAAGCGAATGAGAATAAAGAAATTAAGATCGTTTGTTTCATTTTCAATGGGTATTAAGATAAATAATGAGGCTATTCAAAACTATAACGTAATGAACAGCCTCTTTATTTTGGATTAATTATTTCTGATGAAACTCAAGTTTCTGATACTTATTCCAGCCGCCTCTTGTGAAATCAGGAATTTCAACAGGAGCAGAATTGTTATCCAGAGAAATTTCTGTAAGTGGAGCAAGACAGCACCATTCAGCAAGATCATAAACATCCATATCTAAAGGAAGACCGTTTTGCAGGCAGTAAATCAGACGATAATCCATGATAAAATCCATTCCTCCGTGACCACCTACTTTTTTCGCTTTTTCTTCGATGTCTTTAACGATAGGGTGTTTGTATTTTTGCATCAATGCTTTTCTCACATCTTCAGGAACGAAGTCATGAGCGCTCAGATCTTCGTGGTTTGGAGTAATATCAGATCCAAGATCTTTACCGTCCAGCGCATATCCTTCAACCGGATACTTGTTTGCAAAACCTTTAGTTCCGCTCAATTGATAAAGGCGGTTGTAAGGACGAGGAGATGTTACATCATGCTGAATCTGAATCGTTTTACCTTTTTCTGTACGGATCATAGTCATTGTATGATCTCCGTTACGGAATTTAGCCGGTTCTTTTCCTGTTGCTTCTTTAATGTAAGCCGGGTTTTGAAGCGGTTTTGTATCCATCGAAACCAGGTAGTTCATTTTATCACCACGGTGAATATTCAATGCCTGACAAGCAGGACCCATACCGTGAGTAGCATATATGTCACCTCTGTGATTCTGGTTATAATCCATACGCCAGTTATTCCAGTAGGATTTCCAGTATGGTTGCAATGCATGGATGTAAGCTCCTTCAGCGTGAATTAATTCACCGAACATCCCTTGCTGAGCCATGTTTAGCGTTGTTAGTTCAAAGAAGTCATATACACAGTTCTCCAATTGCATACAGTGTTTGCGAGTACGTTCCGAAGTATTGATTAATCCCCAGATTTCGTCCATGGTCATTGCCGCAGGAACTTCAATAGCCACATGCTTTCCGTCATTCATAGCCTGAATACCAATTTTAGCATGGCTTTTCCAGTCAGTAGCCACATATACCAGATCAACATTCGGAAGAGCTGTAACCTTTCTCCATACCGAAGTGTCACCGCTGAACTCAAGCGCTTTTGCACGACCGGCTTTCGTAAGATATTGATTAACTGCTTCCACACGTGCAGGAATTACGTCGCAAATAGCAACAATCTCAACACCGTCTACCTGAGTCAGGCGATGTACCGCACCAGGACCGCGCATGCCTAATCCGATAACAGCAACGCGTACTGTCGGGATAGGATCACATTTTAGCTGAAGTACGTCTGTCTGTCCTTTAGGACGTTTAGGCGTAGGTGTTTTTATAATCTGAGCCTGAGCCAGTGGCGCAATTAATGCCACTAACAGGCAGGATAAAACAAGTTTCTTTAGTCGTTTCATAATTTGTAGTATTTATATAAGTAATATCAATAATTTACTGTAACATTTTAAATATGTATTTAATCTAAGATTTCGGATTCTTTTAGGTCTGTTTTTATTTTTCAAACCTTGATTTAGCCGGCTAAATCTGCATTTCGAAAAATAAAAACAGCCTCTAAAATTATCTCGAAAAATGTAACATTAAATTCTTTCTATCACTTCGATTAATAACCCGGATTCTGATCTCCCTCAAGTAGCGGGTTGTAGTCAATTGCACTTTGTGGAACCGGCATTAGCATCAGACGATCCCCCCATGCTTTATCAACAACTTTATATCCACTCGGAGCATATGTTGGTCCGTTCATCACTTTTGCACAATAGTCCGAACCATATCTGCGCATATCATCGTAACGGTGCCCTTCAGCAGCAAGCTCAATACGACGCTCGTTACGAACAAATTCCAAAGCATCCTCTTTACTGCCGATCGCAGCCGGTACATTTGGCATACCGCAACGGTCTCTCAGATCATTAAGCACATCCATAACCTGAGTATCCCATCCTGCATTCTGAATGCGTGCTTCTGCAAATGTAAGTAGTACCTCAGCATAACGGATAACCGGATAGTCCTCCACATTTGCCCAGTTGTCATAAGCCTGTAAAGCTGTCATCTTGCGATAGTTGTATCCACTCCACGATTCGTTACCATCTTTACCTGCTTTAGAAGGATCCCAGCGATAATAGAATGTTCCTCCTTTGAAGTCAGTTTCGTGCCATCCTTTGAATGGGAACAGCATAGAAGCGTACAGACGTGAATCGCGATTACGGAATTCTTTCATATACTCATAATCTGCAAGATTCATTGTTTCTACTTTCTTAATGTACGAAGTCTGATCCAGGTCTTTTACCTCATTGTAGATCGTCGCATAATTAGCAGCTCTTGTATCATGTGAAATCGCAGGACGAATTGTTTTTCCGTCAATATCCCAATAAGCATCAATCAGATCCTGCATGGGTTCGAAAGAACAATAACCTGAAACAAGCTGGCTCGGGCGGATGTACGTATAGCGTGTCCAGTCGTAGTTATTCGGGTCTGCCATGTAGCCACGGGTAAGAATGTACTCCGGATTTCTCGGATTCGCATTTTCTTTGTGCCAAAGAGCTTCGTAGCTAAACATCCCTTTGATGAACTTATCCTTATCAATACCTTTAGCTTCGAAATCAATATACTGATACATCTCATTTGCTTCCTGTTTCTGAGCATCATTCAATTCTGCAATGCGGAACAAAGCATGCTGATTGCTTTCAATTACAGCACGAGCCGACTTTTCAGCTTCCGTATAATTTTTGAAATACAGGGCTGCTCTTGCACGAAGCGCATTTGCAGCGTGAGACGTAATACGTCCGCGTTCATTCATTGTTCCACCATCGTATGAATCAGGCAGAATTGCAGCAATCTCAGCCAGTTCAGCCAGAATAAATGCACGTACCTCTTCCACACTGTTACGTGCTACCGGAGGAGCATCAAAAGGTAATACAGTTGTGATAATAGCTACCTTTCCAAATTTTGTTGTCAGATCAAGATAAGACAAAGCTCTGAAGAAGCGGGCTTCGGCTTTCATTCTGTTACGAAGCGTTTCTGCCATTTCGCACTTATCCACATTCTGAAGAAAGTTGTTTACAATACGAATCGTCGAAAAGTCATAACCTCTGTTTTCAGATGCTGTAAGTCCATTTTGCTGGATTAGCTCAAACGGACCTTCCCATGGTTTATGACTGTGAGAGTTATCCGTACACATCTCATCCCAGATATCCATTCCCGGCATTTGTGCGTAGCAGGCATTGATTGCATACCATGCATCTTTATCTGTTTTCCAGAAGTTCTCTTCTGCAATATCTGAAGGTGGTACTACATCCAGATTACAAGAGTAAAGGCTTCCTGCAAGAAGGGCTATTGCCACATATTTCATTGAATTGATATATCTCTTTTTCATAGTTTTTTCATTTAATGGATTAGAAAGAAACGTTTACTCCGAATGCAACCGATTTAGATCCGAGAGCACCAAGTCCGCGTCCTGATTTTGATTCCGGATCGAAATCCTTCATTTTTTTATCTGCACGTATTGTAAACAGATTTTCAGCAGTCAGGAACATTTTCAATCCCGTAAGCGGAGTTTTGCTTAACAGACTTTTCGGGAACTGATATCCAAGAGATATTGTCTTGAAACGGAAGTAATCTGCATCGAAAAGCTGGAAGTCACTGAAGTTCTGATTGTAGTTATCGTAACTGTGTCCGCCATAAATTCTCGGATATCCGGCATTTGGATTCGGATTATTCGGACTCCAGCGATCCATATGGAACTGACGAGGATTTGAATTCAGGAAGAAAGCCCAAACCTGTTCCGATTCAAACGCAGCCTGTGTTCCCGTTACGCCCTGACCAAACATCGATAATTCAAAGTTTTTGTACATCACACTCAGGTTGATGCCATAAGTGAAATCAGGTACATCTTTACCTATGATTGTACGGTCTTCAGCTGTTATGTCACTTTTGTAAGGCACATCCGGACGTTGTGGTACATATTTTATGTCACCCGCATTCGGAACCCGGCCTAACTTGTAGTATTCGCCTCTGTCAATTTCATCCTGAGTGTAAAGTCCGTCCGTTTTATATCCATAGAACGAACCGATAGATTCACCTTCTCTTAATATATAGCGGATTTTGTCTCCTCCGTTTACAACATCGTTGTTTGCACTTCCCAGATCCATGATCTTATTTTTGTTCCATGAGAAGTTTGCACCTACAGTGTAGTTTACTTGTCCGATTGTGTTGCGGTGTGTAACAGCGAACTCAAAACCATTATTTTTTACTTTACCGATATTCTGAGCAGGTCTGTATTTCTCGTCAGAACTGATACCTGTTTCAAGCGGAACATTATAAGCAAGCAGGATATCGCTTGTGTTTTTGATGTAATAGTCAGCTACGAAATTCAGTTTTCCATTGAAGATATCGAAGTCAACACCAAAGTCGGTGATTGCAACTTTCTCCCATCCCAGATTTTTGTTCGCCGGTTTAGTTTCGATAATACCGATTACAGGAACATCTTCGAAGTTGAAGTTTTGATTGTTTCTATAATTCTGGAAGTAGTCATAGTTACCCACGTTGTTAATGTTACCCAGTTTACCCCATGAAGCACGCACTTTCAGATTGTCGATCCATGTTGCATTTTTAAGGAAATCTTCCTGATTAATTCTCCATGCAGTAGAGAAAGAAGGGAATACACCCCAGCGATTGTCTCGTGGAATCTTGAAGAACCATCCGTACGGATGTTACCCTCAAACAAGTAGCGATCCATGAAAGAATAGTTGATACGAGCAAAGTACGATCCGATTTTATATTCAGACATCCCCCCTTGATTAGTCATCTCTGCTGTCGAACCTGCATTCATATCAGGTAATCCGTCTGTAGGGAAATTCTTACGACTACTTTTCTGAATTTCGCTTTTGTAATGTTCATAAGATGTACCGATTAAAGCCGATACGTCATTATGTGAGTTTTTCCAGTCATATTTTGCCGTAGCCATGTAAAGCATACGGTTTGAACTTTGCCAGTTCATATCCATTTTATTCGTATATACTCCTGTTCCCGGAATCGGTTGTCCTGAATTGAAGTCAATGATATCGTCAAATAATCCGGTATATGATTTCCCTTTATATTCATATCCTTTGTAGATCCCCTGTCCGCTGATCGTAAGTCCTTTTACCGGTTTAAAATCAAAACCAAGATCAATCATTGTATTGTCTGTTTTCGAATTTGACCAGTCGTTTTTGTCAAGCGCACGAAGCGGATTGTTTTTCATAAACTCCTGAGTAGCCTGAGCTCCACCGGCAATAGACCCGAACATTCCGTTTGAATGCTGAGCAACCATAATAGAAGGAACAGTAAGAAAGTTCATCAAAGCCGGAGCACCACGATCTCTGTCGCTTGCATCACGGATATACTTAACACCTGCTTTCAAAGTAATCCAGTCAGTCAGGTCAGCAGCAGTATTGATGTTGAAGTTATATCTTTCACTATTCTGTCCGGGCATGAACTTTTCGTCAAACAAGTATCCCAGACCCGAAAAGAAACGGATTTTTTCACTACCACCGCTAAAGTTAAGCGAGTGTTGAGTAGTAACCGTATTTTTCTTTAGGACAAGATCAGACCAGTCTGTATTTGGATACAGGTCAGGATTAGATCCGTTTTTGAACATTTCGATTTCCTCTTCGCTATAAGCCTGATTCCAGCCTTTTGATGCATCGCGGTTGTAGAATGCTTCATTTAATAGTTCTGCATAATCCCATGAGTTAACAAGATCAGGAAGATAAGTCGGGTTTTTGATACCTACATAGCCGTTATATGAAATATTCAGCTTGTCTTTTTTACCTGTTTTGGTTGTAACCAACACCACCCCGTAAGCAGCACGCGAACCGTAGATCGCACTTGATGCAGCATCTTTCAGGAATGAGATCGATTCAATACTGTTAGGGTCAAGACTTGAGAAGAACCCCGCATCAGCTATTGCTCCGTCAATAACATAAAGAGGCTCAGAAGTACCTAAGTTTCCTCTACCACGAAAGTTGATTGTCGGATTTTCGCCCGGACGTGAGATAATCGTTACACCCGGAACAGTACCCTGAACGGCAGAAAGCACGTTTGTCTGAACACGATCTTTGATATCGTCAGATGAAATTGCTGCTACAGACCCCGAAAGGTTAACCTTTTTCTGAGTACCGTACCCCACAACCACAACTTCGTCCAGCGCCTTAGAGTCGTCCTTCAGCGTGATGCGCATCGGGCTGTTACTGTTCGCTGCAACTAACATCGGCTGATATCCGATATATGTCACTTTGATCATGCTGCCTTCCGGAGCATTCAGCGTAAAGTTACCGTCAAAATCCGTAATCGTTCCGTCAGTTGTACCATCTACAACTACGTTTGCACCGATAACCGCTTCGCCGGTATTGTCTAAAATTGTCCCGCTGATTTTTTTAGCTTGTCCCGCTTTCTTTGAGCTGATAGAAATGTTATTTCCGTTTACTGCAAAAGTCAGATTTTTAGCTGACAGAATGCTTGACAATACATCTTTGACAGTGATATTCTCTTTGTTGAGAGAGATATCGTTCTGAGAAGGAAGAACAATATCACGATACGAGAAGCGATAATTTGTTTGTTTCTCAATCAGTGATAATACATTTTTAAGATTGGTTTTTTCAACATTCAAATTCACTTTTTGTGTTTGAGCAAATACCGAAACCGGATTTGTCAATAAAAAAAGGAATAAGAGTTTAGACAATACAATGCTAATTGTATTGAAACTTGATTTCAACTTCATGTGATTAGTTTTTACAGGTTTGTCAATTGTTATGTTTTATGATTTTTGTTTTCGGTCAGAAGTCATCATTCCTTGTGTGTGTTTTCTTCAGTGATTAAACTGTATGATTAAATTTTTGTTGTGTATTCTGAATTTAAAATCATAGTGGTACTGTAGAGCTTGAAGAATTTCGTCCAGACTTTCTCCTTCGAAGCTTCCGCTAAACCGATCACTGAGATATCCTGATTCAGAACATTGCAGCTGGTATCCATAATATTTGCAAAGCTCCTCTAAAACGTCTCTTAATGGAGCAGATTTAAATATAAATTTACCACTTAGCCAGGCGATATCTTCTTTTGAATCCGTATTTTCAATGACTAATTTTCGTTCTTTGATATTGAAAATAGCCTTTTGATTGGGTTTTAACTGCGATTCCGGAAACGACTCGTTGTCGCTGTATAAAGCTACTGACCCTTCAACCAGAGATGTCTCAATGACCGGGCTATTGCTGTAAGCCGAAACATTGAATGTAGTTCCGAGTACTTTAATATATAAGTCTGATGTCTCTACGATGAATGGCTTCTTTTTATCCTTGTTTACTTCAAAGTAACCCTCTCCGACAAGTCTTAGTTTCCTTTTTGATTCTCCAAAATCGGCAGGATAACTCAATTCCGTTCCGGCATTAAGTTTGACGGTACTTCCATCAGGCAGCTTTACTGTGGCTCTTTCTCCTTCGGCAACAATAACCTGAAGATCCTTGCTCGCTGAATTATTCTGACTCTCACCCTGAATAATCGAATAGGCTTGATAACCTGCAAGAATCACAAGACCGATCGCAGCAATGTTTCTGAGCTGACGGAACAGATGAACGACCTTACCTTTTTTCTTCTCTTTAATAATCCGGTCAATCTTACGGAATGATTGTGCTCTTTTCTTTCCGGTATACTCATACTTTACCCACACGTCTTCCAGTATGGATTTAATAGCAGCATCCGGAAGAGTAGGAATAATATCGCATAATTGCTTCCACTCATCCGCAGTGATAGTGCCATTGGCATATTTTTCAAATAATAGATATATCGGATCTTTCATGTTGTTCCTTTTTCTGGAATTTATAAGAGTTACGTAATACTGATTTAAATTTACCAGAAGCAATTCGTTATTTAACTTATATTATAGATTAAGAGAAGTAAATAAGCAGAACAGGATAACTCTTCTCTCAGTATCTGGAGAGAAGAATACAAATGGTTGTAGACAGAGCGTTCTGTGATATCAAGCTTATCGGATATTTCTTTTATAGAAATTCCAAGCTCCTTGTTTAATTCAAAAATTTCTCTCTGGCGGGGTGTTAATTTCATCTTTGCGCTTCTCAGATTCTCAACAAATTCATCATAGTCCAGCTCCTGGTCAACATTATTGTGGCTAATATTCATGCATTCAGAATGTTGCATGTAGTCTTCGAAAAGCGGGTTTTTCACCTTTCTTCTAATTTCATCAACTAATAAATTCTGGGCTATCCGGAAAAGATAAGCTTTAAATGATAATGCTTCATCAATTGTTGAATGATGAAGCCAGACTTTCAGAAAAGTCTCTTGCGTAATATCATCAGCAGTTTCCTCCGATCTGCTTAGCTTAAAGATAAAGCCCTTCAGATTTTTTGCATGAATTTCATACAGTGTCTGAAAAGCCTTATAATCCCCTTTCTTTAAGGCTAAAATCAACTCAACTTCCTTTATCATCTCTACTGAAAAATATTAATATATTTGCGAATATATAAAATATAGTCAACTGAAATGTATATTGGTAAATAATAATAATGAACTTTGCTGACGGTCTTAGGTTTATTGAACGTTTATCGAAAGGTTTTTATCTGCTTTTATACCCAGGCTTACATGTTTTCGATAAAATCCAGAATAATTTTGTATACTTTATTATGATCTGTTTCGTTCAATACCTCATGTTTCATATTGGGTATTACGATATTGGTAAGGTTCTTATAACCGCATTTTTTCAATAACCTGAAAGATCTTTTCAAGCCTTGCTTTCCTCCTGTCACAGGATCCTCTTCGCCTGTTACGCTTAGTATTGGTAGTCCGGGATTATTACACAGATAATGCTTCTTCTCTTTTAATTCACGCACGGCTTTCATAACTGTAAGAACCGATTCGTTTGGGTATGCATATCCGCAGAGCGGATCTGATTTATACTTAGCTATGTTCTCAGAATTAAAACTAATCCAGGATACATTTTTTCCATTCATAATAAAGTATCTGAGAAAGCTGTTGTAGCCTCTTTTCCCAGAAAGGCAGATCGCAACTTTAGTGAGAAGTATTCCCAGTGGTGTCAGTATATTGTAATCTACCGTTCCTGTTAATATCAGCCCTGCTATTCGTGAATCGTGATTTTCTAAATAGCATCTTGAGAAAACAGAGCCTAACGAATGGCCAAAGAGATACAATCGGCATCCCGGATGCTGATTGCAAATGTACTCACTGACTTTGTAGTTGTCGTCAACAATCTGCTGCCAGCTATCCATATATCCTAATGTGTAAATGTTGTTTAAAGATTCTCCATGTCCTCTGTTGTCTGCAACAATCACGGCGTATCCATTTTCGTTAAGGTATCTGGCGAAGTCAAAGTATCTTTCTTTATGTTCGACTGATCCATGAATTATCTGTACTAATGCTTTGGGATCTTGATGATTAAATATTGTTGCGGCAATTATTAATCCGTCTGAAGCCTCTATTCTAAGATGTTCCATAAAACAGAATTTATCAAATATGTATGGCTGAATACTGTAGTCATATACATTTGTGTTACTTGTTTTTTACAACAATCGAATACAAAGGAAGTTTTAATTTTAGGCAAATCAATAGGATTCATTCACCGTATGAATCTGATTAGTAGTTTTCTATGTAGTTTTAGATGCGTTAATTTGGATATTTTTGCTTTATTTGCAATCTGATAGTCCTTTTTAGATACAAGCATCCAGTTTTTATTTCGGATATCATACAATGAAATCAGGTTATACCGATATTAATATTCTTTTTATCTATGAAAAATAAACGAGCGATTACCTATTTACTTTTCGTCTTTGTCTTCTCTGTTATTTATGCACAGCAGGATAACGCTTTGCTTCAGGAGATGCTGAAAGCAAACCGCATATCTTATCCTTTTGATTTGACGAAGCGTACTGAATTTAAAGCTGTTCAAATACCCGCATCTCTCAACAAATTGCAGGAGTGTAATATCTATAATGATATACGTAGATATAGTCTGAAAGAGAAAGTTTCGGCTTTTCGTGTATTAGGTAAGTTCAATTTAGTTAAACATAATCATGTATTCCTTGTCGAGTTTGGTGATCCGAAAAAAGAGCGACGCCAGTTTCTCTGGGTAATGAATAAGGAGGGAAAACTGTTAAGCTCCCTTGATGTTGGTTCCGGTTATGGCCCGAATCTGCTTACGAAGCAATTTTCCGTGTGGAGTGATAAAAAGATTATGGTAAATCAGATTTATTCTTACGGTTCAGACTCAGTGTGTTATCAGAATTTTAATTCTTTTACCGGCGGACGTATTGATACTCAGTTTAAGATTGAAGAGTCGGGGCAGATAAAGATTCTTGGAGCAAGAGCTTATTATGGTAAGACGTATGATCGAAATGAAATGGAAAACCGGTTTTATGAGATAGCCGAAGGGACTGAAAAAGAACGAAAAAAAAATCCGATGTACTACTGTAGCGATGCTTTTTTATTAATTGACTCTTTGACTCTCTCTGCCGATTCGGTTGATAATCCACCTCAGTTTCCCGGAGGAGATGACGCGTTAAAGAGTTATGTTAGTGAAAAACTGGAAAATATCAGATTTGATCCCGAACTTGTATTTATAGGAGGAGAGGTAACCGTAGCTTTTATAATTAATGAAGATGGCGTAATTTGCAACATTGAAATTGTCAACGGCTTGAATGAACGGGTAGACTATTTTTGCAAGGAGCTTATTCGTCGTATGCCCGACTGGATTCCCGGTGAGCATGATGGCAAAAAGGTTCCGGTGAAAGTGACTCTACCTTTATTAATCCCAATAATTTAATCAATGAAATCAGTTCTACTTAAGATTACTCTTCTTATTCTATTTGTTTTGCTAGCTGATACAGGAGTTGCTCAGGTGTATGAAAAGCTGGAGAAAATGAAAGATGGCTCTTTTCGGGTCAGGAGTGATGTCAATTTCAAAAGATCTTACTTAAATGAATCAGGTTCCGGAGAATCTGTTGATCTGAATGTCCCTTTTTCTGTCAATTTATATTCAGATTTTCAGGAGACCGAGTTGCTTTGTACGGTTAAGAATTACTCTGTACTTGCTTTTGATCGTCTGCCAACAGTTAACCTTTATCTTCTGAACTTCAAAGATGAAGGAATTGGGAAAGTATATGCCTGTACATTCAAGGGTAGTGTCATGATTGATTCTCTTCTGATTGGTCGTTATTCCGATGATCTGATATTGAAACAGTTTGGGTTTTATCGTAGTTCTCAGAGACACTCCAGCGAAGTACGTACGTATGAGCTAATTCCTCTAGACAGATCAAAGCACAATTGGTCGGATATGAAAAAGATGATTGCAGGGCGTTGTGACATATATTATACAATAAATGAGGAGGGGAAATTTGTGAAGGGAAATTCCATCAGATATTATTCGGAGGTTTACACCCGCAAGTATCTTATGAATCCCTATTATAATATATGGGAAGGAGAAGAACGTAAGATTGATAAGAAAAAGAATAATGAATCTTTCTTTCGATCAAACTACCAACCTAAGATTTACAATCAACAAGACTCATTAGATGCAAGACCTTCCTTTTCCGGTGGAGCTGATCGTATGAATGAGTTTATTGCGACTAAATTGAAGCAATTTCTGGCACTTAAATCCGAACCCAAACAATCGGGGGATGTAGTTGTAAGTTTTGTGATAGATGAAGCAGGAGAGCCAACGCTGCTAACAATTGCTTCCGGTATTAGTCAATGGCAAAACCGTATGGCAGAGGAAATAGTCCGGCAAATGTCCTGGAATCCAGGAATGCTTAATGGAAGAGAAGTGCCGGTTTTATCCAAACTAACAGTTTCGTTTTAAAGTCCGTTTAGATCCTGTGAATCCTTCCCCTTTAATGCTAACATTCAATAATATATTGATAAAAAGGGATTATCGCAAATGGAATGCGTATCTTTGCGGCTTCAAACAAAAGTAGAATAAATGAGATCTAAAGATTTAAAGGCAGCTAAGGCTGCAAAAGTATTGGTGATCGGCGAAGATTCAAACCTGTACTGGTCAGAAACAGTAGCTCCGGTTGTGATGTTTGCTGATTATTATTTCCGTGAATTTCCGAAAGATCACGGAGAGCGCAGCCGCAATGTTGAAGCCCGCAATCTGTTTGACTACATTACATACCTAACAGGCAGTCAGTTCGAGAACGAAGAATATTATTTTACGAATCTTTGTAACGACCTTGTTGCTGCACCTCCAAGAGGAAAACGTGTACTAATCCCTACAGAGAAAGCTGTTCGCGGATTGGCACATATCGAATGGATTCTGGAACAAAATCCGACCATTGAATATGTGGTTGCTATGTCGATGCAGACCAATTACTGGTTGCAGAAACTTGGCTTCTATGCTGAAGACGAAAAGTTTACTTATGGTGCTCAACCCCGTCAGGTTGGACTAAACTCGGAGGATCCTTTCTATCAGCCTGTTGATGGAAAAGCTTTCCGTCCTGTTTGTGGTCGCATCTTTAATGTAAACAAACAAGAAGGAATGAAGCTGATCGCTGCTCTGCCTGCAAAAGATTTCCCGTTGAACGACAAAAACCGCGAGATCTACGGTGAGGCTTATGCAGAGCTTCGTGCTGTAATGCTTAAAAAATAAAGAATATCGGTTAAGCTTGATTGATATTTGAATTAGAAGAAAGGGGAAATCAGACTCATTCTGTTTTCCCCTTTCTGTTATATTTTACCCAATGTGTTTTACCGAAGCATTAAGTGAATCCTGAAAAGTAAGCACGTGATTCATGGATTGTATGTTTGGTTTCTGTCCATAATAGTGCGATTTAATGTGCTCAAATGTGCCTGAACATACACTATTTATTCAATTCCTGAACTCTGGTTCTGAAACTTTCCATACGTAGCAATCTGCCGCAGGATACGTATAAATAGTTCTGATTATAGGTAAGATTAATCTGATCTGCAAGGGGGATTAACCTATTTCACACCTATGATTAATTTCTACCCTGTACAGCTCCTTGTAAGGTGCTGTACATATCCTTTTGGGGTGCTGTACATATCCTTTTTGGGTGCTGTACAGATCCTTAATTATTCATACGTTCGAAAAGAATTAATCATAGGTGTGAAATAAGTTATTCTCCGGTATGACTGAATTTATTCAAACGTATATTGCGTCAGCTATATACGTATAAGCTCTGATGGTGTTGCAGATACTTTTCCAACATTATCATCTGCAACGCTATCTGCAGCACCTCCAGGGACTATCCATGAAGGGTTTATACGTATGTTGCAGATGCATCTGCAACAAATAAAACTTTATTTCATAAGAAAACAGCGGACCTCTCCGGGATTGAAGAGTCCGCTGATAATTCTTTACACATATTATTTCAAGTGCGCTGTATATCAATGAGCATAAAATGAATAGCCAAGCTTCGCATTAAATGAATTATAAAAATCTAAGCCGCTTGTAAAAGTTCCGTTATAGGAAAACCCTAACGCGAAACGATCTGTTAGTTTATATTCATAACCTAAAGACAAAACAGCTCCAAAGCCGTTAGACTTAATATCCCAACTACCTGCTTTTTCCCAGGATCTGATTGTTCCGTTTGTCGTAACATAAAAATCAAGACCTGCATAATCTTCGTAGCCTCTTGAAAGGTTTACCCCAACTGTTGCGTGCGTGTAGATACGGTGTTTATCAGTCTGAAGAAGGTCATAACCTGCACCGATGCCAATATTCGTTTCCCATAAGTTTTCTCTCAAACGAATCGTCTTGTCTCCGATTTTAACCATAACCGATTCTGTCATCAGCATTTCTTCAAACGATTCAGAACGGACATGATTATTATTCATACACATTACAGATCCAACCAGGTAGAATCGCTTTGAAAGAAAGAGTTGATTCTCAAACCCAAAATTAAATCCGGCTTTATTCCAGACTTCAGTAAAACGTGTATAACCTCCCTGAACAGAGATCTGGTTTTTCATTCCCTGAGCATGCACTGCTCCAAAGCTCAAAATAAGAAATAGAATCAATAGTTTAATTTGGCGCATAATCTTATATTTATCAATTTATTATATCATTTACAACGGGAGATCTTACTGATCAGAACATCGCCCCGATATTAATTAACCCCATAACATTATATTCTTCTGCTTGATTGAAGTAGAAACGGGCTCCTATACTCCAAACGTCTGTCAGCTTATAGTTATATCCGGCAGATATATTTAACCCGAATACATTTTCATTTTCTGAGAACCAGTATTGATCCGGTTCATCCTGAATGAATCCTCTTCCAAGCGAAGTCATATTCTTATGTGTGTAATTCACTCCTGCATTCATAAAGGCAAGATGCTTCGAAGTATTAACAGCAAAAAAGTAAATATTGGGACCTAAAGATATTGTTGATGCTTGTATCTCAACCGATGAATCGGGATAATAATGGCTATAGCGTGATCCAATCGTTGTTCCGAGATCAAGCCCTGCTCCCCATCTTTTATGAAATTTGTAAACAAAGGAGTTCACATTTGAAAATCCATTTACAAATTCAGAATAACTGTATCCGTATCCGGACATCAGCAAAAAAGTCTCATCTTTATCCTCCTGTGCTATGAGAGAAACGTTTGAAATAAGAGTAAATATCAAAAGAGAAAAAATGTGTTTCATCATTATACGTTAGAATTTTTTTATTCAATCAATCACTAATATACACCTGAAATTTATATTGCCTCTTTGTGCAAAATTAAGCGAAAATCCCCATAATCAGGTTTGTAACGCCAGCTTAAAGCTTGTAATGTATATTAGTTAATATATTGATTTGCAAAGCTATAGCGCAAAGTGTGAAAAAGAGTTTCTTGTAAATAGATAAAACAGCTTTGTAAGGCAATATTATAGCTATAAAATAGATTAGCTTGTTTTCATTTTATCTTCTATAAACAGGATAATATCAGCTCCTTCGCTGGTCTGCATCTTCTTACGAACAGAGGATCTGCACTTTTGAACGGAATAAATACTTTGTGCCCAAACGGCCGCAATCTCATCCGTTTTAAATCCGACGCGCATCAGACAGCATAGTTGAAGTTCTTTCTCGCTCAGACTGGAATAGGAATCACAGAGGTATTTATAAAATCCATTATACAGCTTATCCACATCATCGTAAAACCGGGGCCACTCAATTGTAAAGGGATTTTTATCGTCAATTGTCAGTACCTTGTTTAATTTTTCTACAAAGGTTTGATTGGTGTTTATTTGCTGGTTTTTCAACAATGCAATACGCTTAGTGATCTCAAGGTCGCGAATAATTGTATCTGCTATTGCTGAAGAAGTGCTTCTGTCTTTCTCAACAATTGATTCGAGAGCTTCGAGCTTTGATTCCAGTTCGAAAATATACAGCCGTTTTTTTCGTCTGTACCAGATGTAAAATGAACATATAAGCAGCGTTGCAAAGAAAAATATACTGACAAAAAGAATTATTGAATGCTCAAGCCGGCTATATTTCGTTTTTAGCTTATCAATCTGATAAGTGGCATAAAGCTCATCAGGGGTTCCTTTGCTCAGGTGAGCCTGAATCTGATCTTTATAAATCAGAGTTCGCTTCAGCTGTATAAGAGCATTCTTTAAATCGCCCTCATGCATATGATATTCCGAATCGATCAGGTAAAAAGATTGTTGGATATTCAAATTTGATATTTGAGGCAAAAGCTCCCCTAGTTCAATACGGGTGGAGTTTAACTCCTCTTTTTGTCCTGTGTGAATATAAATATACATTGCTATCAGTTTATCCATAGCTGCTTTCTCAGGTTCTTTACCCGAAGGAATAGAAGCCAGACAATTCAAAGCCTGATCCCATTTGTCTTCGTTTAAATAAGCAATAGCCATATTGCGCAATAAGACGGGATAACGCTCATCTGTCCGGTTTATATAAGTATAAAGATATTCAAACAACCTTAGAGAACTTTCTGTATCAGATGTATACAGGTAGGTTAAGGCGGCTTGCAGCAAATAGGTTGTATCTGTTTCTCCGCAAGTCAGCTGTCTGAATAATTCCGATGAGATTTTCAGATGTTCTGCCGAACTGATAAGGTCATATTCCATAAGATAGATAATTCCGATTTTACTGTGCAAATAAGCAAGCTGTCTTTTATCGCCTAACTTTTCTGATAACTCGAGCGCCTCACGAAAACAGATAAGGGAAGATTGGTATTCTGCGTATTGCTCATAAACATTTCCGAGAAGTATTAAGCTCTGAAGTTCATTCTTCTTGTCGTTTACCTTATTAAAGTATATTACAGCATCGAGCAGCTTTGCCGAATCGCGTTTTAACGACTTACCCATTCGCAAGTCCGCTTCAGTATTTCTGAGACAGATATTGAGTTCAGTATTTTCAGTAGCTTGCTTTATCTTTTCATTTGGAAGGCTACCAGCACTAAAGTTATTATCACAACTTTGCATCAGAATAGAAAAAAGGCACAGAAATAAATAGATGATTCTCATTGATTAGTTGTGTTTAGTTAAGATGTAAAGCGATCATAACAGAGGCTTTGCGGTATTATTAGTGATCAAAATATCCTTTTTTGGTATATGAATTCATTACAAAGATAGGCATACTTAACAAATATAAGCAAATTAGATATAAAAAAACACAGAACGGTATATTGGGGGTATACCATTCTGTGCTAATGCTGTATGCCGGGGCTTTACAAAGTTTTATTTCAGACTGTCTATCTTAAACGAGTAAAAAACTTTGTTTGCGATATTCTGTAAACGCTTATCTTTCTGATCATAACAGATTATCAGGTTCCATAGGGTATGATTCCGGATAACAATCATCTCTTTACGCTGATAATGTTCGCCTGTTTTATCTCCATAATTGCAGGTCTGAACACCATATAACATATCATCCTTCTCATAAATATCCCGGTCACTCATCTCTACATTAGTTCCGGTCATAGACTTAAGTTCATTGAAAGAACCATCCAGAGCTCCTTCCATAGAAAGAGAATCAACCTGAGGCTTGTATTCGATTTCAACAAGGGAAATTGACAGATTCCGTTTAATGTAGGTAAAGTGCGAGCTTTTTTCGATAATCGATTTCAGCTCCGGATCAATAGCCGGCTTCGTTTCCGTCAAGTGTACAGGCAATTCTATAGATACTCCCATAGGAAAAACCTGCATATGCCAGTCTGTTAGCTGATCAACGGGAACAACCTGTGCAACAGGATCTTTTACACCCTCATGTTCTTTAAAAAGGGAAAATGCATAAGAGCCAACCAGATAGGTGATGAATAATGCCACAAAAAGAATCAACCAAAAGCGCGGGTCTTTCGAGTTAAACCGATGGTGTTTGGATTCAATCGGAGCTTGACAACTTTGACAGGACTTCGAATCGGATGAATTCACCGTTCCGCAATTAGGACAGATTACATTTTTCGGCATAATATTCTTATTTGATTTACTTATACAATAGTGATACTTTGAGATATCAGGATAAACAAATTAAACATTAGGGTTGTTTTGAATCACAACTCTTTCAGATTAATATCTTTTTTATCTATGTAGTTCGGAAAACGGAATGAAGGCATACCCATCGCCATAGCAGCATGTATAGTACCATCAAGCCCTAACAATTCAGCCAGTTTATCACCGCCGGATTGTTTGGTTGCTGAATAAACAAAACCCATATAAAACTGACTGACACCCAGACTTTCTGCCATTAATGAAGCATTCTGGTAAGACAGATTACAGTCTATGATCCCAAAACGATTCTTTTTGGGTGTGTAGATGATTAAAGCCGAAGTAGCCCCACGCATTATCATATCATTACCCTGTGCATACTGTTCTTCCAACGCTTTGAAAGTAGGAACATACTTATATGCATCAGGCATTACCCTCTTCAGTATGGGTTTCAATAAAGGATTCTCTAATTTCTTTATTGCTTTACCAAAGATATCGAGAGTAAATTCAGACATAAGTCTGATCTTCTCCGGGTCAGTGACCAAAAGAAAAGATACTTGCTGAATATTGCTGGCTGTAGGTGCTCGGTGTGCTGCTTCAATAATCTGATCATGATATTCTTTCGGAACGGGTTTCTTTGAAAAAGCACGATTTGAACGTCTTGCCTTGCAAAGGAGCATCACCTGTTCGGGTGTTGGCATCTGGCTATAGTCTATCGGATGGACTTTCTCTTCGGGGAACACAGAATGAATAACCGATTTAGTCGGACAAACAGCTACACAGTGTCCGCACGAAATGCAATTTTCAATAGCTTCCGGAGTTACAATTGAGTCTTTTGACTCCTGAACAAATATCTTAACCGGGCAAACACGAACACACTTACCACATTTAATACAAGTAGTCTGATCAACTGATAAGCTCAAATTTTTATCCATAATTATAATTATTTATTCCAGTCCAAACGCTGATGTATATACTATCGTTCCTTGTTTATCCGAAAGCGCACCTTTTGATAATTCTATCCCCATACAATATTCATCGGGTACATCAAATGGCATTGTTATTCCAAACGGCGAAAGTTCTTTGTATCCGAATCGCGGATAATATTCAGGATGTCCGAGAAGAATTACCGACTCAAATCCCAGCTCTTTCGCTTTTGCATGCGATGAATTAACAAGAACAGAACCAACTCCCATATGCTGATAGTGCGGATCTACGGCTACAGGGGCTAATGCCAGTGTGGGATGAACACCTCCGATTGTTATGGGAGTTAACAGAATATATCCGATAACACGTCCTTCCGCTGTGGTTGCAACTAAAGCGAGGTCTTCGAGAAACTCCGGAGCTCTGCGAAGGCGTTCGATCAGATACTGTTCCTGATGATCGCTGTGCGGTTCATTTCTGAACGCAGATTCTACAATCTCTGAAATTATTGCGTAATCATCGGGTGTTTCTTTCCGTATACAAATATCCATAAATTATTTATTTAGAAGTTTTGCAGCCCACTCCTCTTCTTTAAATCCAACAAGGACGGTATTTCCGCAAATCAGTACAGGTCTTTTTACCAATTTACCTTCAGTAGCAAGAAGGGCAAGCAGGTTGTCCTGCGTTTCTTTCTTTACTACGTCTTTCAATCCAAGCTCTTTGTATCTGACTCCGCTTGTATTGAAGAATTTATTTACAGGCAATCCACTTTTGGGAATCCAGGTCTTCAACTCATCTTCTGATGGATTCTGCGTAATAATATCACGACTTTCTACATCAATACCATTTGCTTTTAACCATTTAGCCGCTTTCTGACATGTTCCGCACTTTGTGTATTGGATAAATAATGGTTTCATAGTTAAATCTTTATTTTTATAACAAACATAACAATTTTCAGATTGAAATCATATGAATCAAAAACAAAACTATCCGTATATATGTATTTTATTGTAACAAAAATAACTATCTTGCGCCAAAACCCATACACCCATAAATCTCTAACAATGAATTACAGAAGTCTATTATCATTCATTTTACTGCTACTGATGCCGAATATTTGCGCTTCAGTCGAAAAACAAAGGGAGCTATTAGACAAAGCCGCAGATTTGCTTTACGAGAGTCCTTCACAATCGGCATTAATAACCGAGAAAGTTCTTAACCAACTGAGTGAGCATAATGAGGAGAATCACGACATTTATATTGAAGCATTAACCATATTAGGACGCTCATATGATCTTCAGGGTGATTTTGATTTAGGAATCCAGGTATATCACGATGCTCTTGATCTTTGTAATCCATCTGACAAAAGACTGATTGCACTGATTAACCTGCGTATGTGCTCCTTGTATCGCTGCCTCAAAGATTTCAGTAAATCATACGAATTCATTGAAACAGCAACCTCTATGTATAAAGCTCTCGGCGACTCGAGTGGTATTGCGCAATGCTATAATTCACGGGGACTAATCCATACAACTCTTGAAGAAAACAAGGCTGCTGAGAAATATTTCCTGCAAGCTCTTGAGATTAACCGTAAGATCAATGATCAAAAATCTGTTGCAGCCAACCTGAATAACCTATGTCTTTATGAAGGAAACTCCGAAGAAAAAATAAAACTGCTTGAAGAGGCTATTTCAATTAACCGGGCTCGAAATGCAAACTGGCCTTTAGGTGAGAATTATAATAACATGGGAATTCAGTATTTCTATGCAGGAAACTATAGAATGGCCTTAACAATGCTTGATAAGGCAATGACTTACGCTGAAAAATTAAATGCGAAAGAGCTCATGTGCGACAATTACAGATACAAATCATGGGTTTATGACAGTTTGCACCGGTATGACAAAGCCTATTCCTGCTTTCTGAAACTCTACGAAATGGAGCAACAGATTCAGTCTGAAAAGAATCTGAGAAATATTGAGCGTTCTATGTCTCAAAAAGCTTTATTGAAAAAAGCAGGACAAATTCAGCTAATGGATCAGATGCATAAAAACCAGATTCTTAAAAACTCATTGATATTTAGTGTATCCTTACTTATTCTTGGCATTTTCTCATTATCCATTTTCTGGAAAAGAGACAAAGACCGCAAACGCTCTGAGCTGTACAGAACCAAACTTGAACTCGAACAGAGTAACTCGGAGTTATTAAAACTGAAACTCCGCCAGGAAGAAATTGAAAAACAAAAAATGGAAACTAAGCTCTCAACGAATAAAAGAGATCTTACAAACTTCGCATACTACATTCGGAGCCGGAATGAAATGCTGTCAAAAATCAAAGATCAGATAAAAGAGGCATACAGAATGGACCATTCTCTCATTCACTCTCACCTCCGCCGGATTAGTGCTTTTATTAGTCAGTACGAAACATCTGACGATAATAAGCTTCTTGTTGTTACAGAAATAGAACAATATAACGAAGATTTCATTAGCAGACTGGACCAAAAACATCCGGATCTGACTAAATCAGAAAAGCAACTCTCGGCTTTTTTACGTATTGAATTAAGTACAAAAGAGATTTGTTTAATGACCGGCTCAAATATTAAAGCAATAAATATGGCGCGTTACAGACTCCGGAAACGCTTAAATCTTAATCCGGAAGATTCAATTTCAGAATATTTACAAAACATCTGATTGTAGTGGTATATCACAAACGTAATTATTGATTATCAATGTGTTATACGGAATATTGTAGGTGATATTATTGATAAAAATAACGAATTGTAGGTCTTGCGTAGGTGATAATATATTTTACAGAAACAAAAGTCACCCCATATATTAGCCGACGAAAAAAATTATCAACCTATAATTTTCAATCCATGAAGTACCTAACAAGTCCAAGAGTTGCAAGTCCTCACTGGAGGATTATTCTACTTACTCTGTTTCTATTACCATTTAGTTTGTACGCACAAACTTATCTTCTGAAAGGAAGTGTTTTTGACAATGCTAACGAACCGTTAGTTGGGGCAAATATCCAGATCAAAGGAACACAAACAGGCACATTGGCTGATGTCGATGGTGGATTCCAGTTAGAAGTTCTGCCAAATCAGACTCTGATTGTTTCATTTGTGGGATATAAGATGCAGGAAATTCCGGTAAACGGAAGAAAATCAATTAAAGTTGTATTAACTGAAGATTCACAGCTTCTGAATGAAACAGTTGTTGTCGGATACGGAACTATGAAAAAAAGCGACTTAACAGGAGCTATTTCTTCCGTAGATGTTAATGATCTTTCGAAAAGAGCTACTACCAATCCGGCTGAAGCACTGCAAGGTAAGATTGCAGGTGTGAACGTTCAGAAATCAGGTGGAAATGCAGGATCGGGCGTTCGCGTAAAAATCCGCGGGGTGAAATCTTTCGGCAGCAATGAACCGCTTTACATTATTGATGGCTTTCCGGGAGACATCAACAGTGTGAATCCAAGCGACATTGAATCGATGGAGGTATTGAAAGATGGTGCCGCAGCAGCTATCTATGGTTCTGTTGCTGCAAATGGTGTTATTATCGTTACTACAAAAAGCGGTAAAAAAGGGGACATCAAGGTCGATTTCAACACCTACCTTTCATTCTCAAGTGTAGACAAAAAACTGGATATGCTTGATGCTGACGGTTATGTAAAGGTTCATGAGCAAATGTACAAGAACTACTACAATGATGAAGGTAAACCTGCTACTTACCCTGAATACGTTACAAATCCGGGTAATGTAAATACCGACTGGCAAAAAGAAGCTTTCCGCAATTCATTCTCTCAGAATTACATGGTCGGAGTTCGTGGTGGCGGAGATGCTGCACGTTTCTCTATGTCTTATAACCATGCTGATGATGAAGGTACAATTATAGGGAATGACTACAAACTTGATAATGCAAGAATGAAAGTTGACTTCTCGAAATATATCTTCGATGTAGATGCAAATATCGGAATCAAAGCTACAAGCAACAACCAGCCTAAATTCCAGTTGAAAGAGATGTATATGATCTCTCCTTTAGTTCCTGTTTATGACGAAAACAATAAATATGGTTTTGGTCTGACTAATTTCAAGGAAATTCCTAATAACCGTAACGTTATTGCTGATGATCATTTCAGAACAAGAAGCAACAAAACAAAAGAATATAATGCCAATATCTCTGTAAACGTTAACATCACTGATTGGTTAAAATTCAAAACAGCCTATTCATTCCGTGGGGCAAACAACTTGAGCACATCACATTATCCGGATTATATCGCAGACGTTAAAGCACCGAACGAATATCCTTTCTACTCAGAATATGCATCTTACTGGCAGTCTCAGGTGTTTGATAACACTTTGAGCTTTGATAAACAAATCAAAAAGAACTCGATCAATGCAATGGTGGGTGCTTCAATCACAAGAGAAATATCAACATGGCATGAAGTTGGCGCAGAAGGTAAAAAAACAGAATACTCTGTTATTGATGGCAAACTTGTTACGACTGTCAGACCTGGTGGATTCCTGGATCCTAACTTCCAGACAATCGGAGCCGGTACAGGCGGTACTTACTACGGAAGCGGTTCGAAATATGAATACAACCGTGCTTCTTTCTTTGGTCGCGTAAACTATTCTTATGATAGCAGATACCTGTTCCAGGCAACACTTCGTTATGACGGTTCTTCAAAATTCGGTTCTGAAAGCCGTTGGGGATTCTTCCCTTCTGTAGCTTTGGGATGGAGAATCAACCAGGAATCATTCTTCCCTGAAACAGACGTTATCAGTAACTTGAAACTAAGAGCAAGCTGGGGGCGTCTTGGTAATGAAGGAGCACTTGGCTACTATGACTTCTTAGCTCTGATAAATACATATAATAATATGTTTATGGGGTATGTACAAGGTTCCGGCGAAAATCCATGGCCGGGAAGTATTGCTCCGGGACTTGAAAACCGTGATCTTAAATGGGAAACGACTGACACTAAAAACATCGGTCTTGACTATGGTTTCCTTGACAACCGCCTTTATGGTAGCTTGAACTACTACTACAACAAAACAAATGATTTGCTTATCACAAAGGTTCTTCCTCCGTCAGCAGGTTTGTACGATCCTATCCTTAACGTAGGTAAGATCAAAAACAGCGGTGTTGAAATCGAAGTAAACTGGAATGACAAAATTAGAGACTTTCAGTATAATGTTGGCTTCAACCTTACTACTATCAATAATAAAGTATTAGAACTGGCATCTCCTGATCAGGTTCTTTACGGCGAAGGTTTGAAATACGGATCTGAGCACTTCCCTACTCAGACTCGCGTTGGTAAAACAATTGGCGGATTCTATCTGTATAAAACAGATGGTATATTCCAGAGTATGGACGAAGTGAATGCTCACGTAAATAAAGATGGTGATTTAATTCAGCCAAATGCTAAACCGGGCGATATCCGCTTTGCTGATATCAACGGTGACGGTGAGATCAATGAAGATGATAAAGAATACTGTGGTGCCGGTATACCTAAGGTAGAGGCAAACCTTTCTTTAGGAGCAAGCTACAAAGGTTTTGATTTCTCAGTTGTATTTGGTAGTGCATGGGGACATAAAATCTACAATGGTAACAGATATTTCTATGAGGGAATGGCTTCCGGCTCTAACTTCCTGAAATCATCTCTTAATGCATGGACTCCGGAAAACACAAACACGGATATTCCTCGTGCTGTTCTTCAGGATAAAAATGGTAATGCTCGTGAATCGGATCGTTTCCTTGAAAACGGGAACTTCCTTCGTATGAGACAACTTCAGTTCGGATATACACTTCCATCTCAGCTTACCAAAAAAGCATGGATTGAAAGTCTGAGAGTATATGTAAGTGGTGAAAACTTATGGACATGGAGCAACTACAGCGGTATAGATCCGGAGTTCTCTCGCGCAAGTGTACTTAACTCTGGTATTGACAATCTGATTTATCCATTCAACCGCACTTATGTTGTTGGTTTGCAAGTAGTATTTTAACCTATAAATGAAGAAACCTATGAAAAAGATATTTATATCCATCGCCACTGTCTTGTCTCTAATGACGATGAGTTCATGCGAAGATTTTTTAACTGTAGAGTCACCCGATCAGTTAACCTCTTCCTCTTTCTGGCGAAATAAAGCCGATGCTGAGGCTGGATTAGCTGCTGCGTATTCAAAAATGGAATCTTCAACAGACGTTTGGGGATTTGCTGAGATTCACTGGCCTGTTGAGGCATACCGGGAAGATATTATCAATATGGGGAATGATGCATTAAACTACCAGAACTGGACAGAACTCGCATTATTTACATATGGCAACGGGAACTCGCAGTTCTCGCTTTACTGGCAGGATAATTATGCTGGTATAAGCTACTGTAACCAGGTTATCGAAAAAGTATCGGAAATTCCTGATGTTGCAATCACGCCGGAGGATCGTGCCAAAATCATCAATGAAGCACACTTCTTAAGAGCTTATTATCACACAAAACTACTAATGAACTGGCACGATGTGGTTATTCGTGACAAATACATAACTTCTCAGGCTGATTTGAGTAAAGCACTTTCATCAAGAACTGAATGCTGGGATTTTGTACTAAACGATCTGGCTATTGCTACTGCACTTCCGGCAGAGCAAGCATCTGAAAATCTGGGTAGAGCAACAAAAGGTGCTGCTTACTCCTATATGGGATGGATTTATCTGACCCGCGCTTATGAAGAAAGCGGCCGAAAAGATGAGTTTTTGAACAAAGCCGTAGATGCTTTTAAAAATGTAACAGGTTATGAGTTGGAGAAAAACTTCCTGAGCATGTTTAACGGCACAAACAAAAACAGCAAAGAGTCAATCTTTGAACTTCAGTTTACTATGTCAAACGCGAATGGAGCAAACTACCGTACTGCTCTTCACAGATGGATTGGCGTTAGCGAACTTTGGGGATGGGATGAGATTCTTCCGAGTGAAAGCCTGATGACTGAATATATGAAAGAAGGTAAGATCGCAACAACAGGTAGATATGATTCCAGACTTTATGCTAGTATTTTCTTCCAGGATGAATACTTCAACGATGGTTCAGGTAAAGTCTATGGTTATAACTATGACGACTGGTTCCAGAACTCAGAGGGCGTTGCTTATAACAGACCTGCTTTCCGCAAATTTATGCCTGCGACTTATGCAGACCTTGAAATGTCGAGAACAGCTGTAAATATTCCTTTAATGCGCTACTCTAACGTTCTTTTGATGTACGCTGAAGCATTAAATGAGCTTGGCAGAACCAGCGAGGCTATTCCTTTTATTAATAAAGTAAGAGAAAGAGCTGATATGCCAGCAATGACAGGAACGTCACAGGCAGACGTAAGAGCTCAGATTGAGCATGAACGTATCCTTGAGTTCCCGCTGGAAAACTACCGTTTCTATGATTTGAGAAGATGGGGAAAAGCGAAAGAAGCTCTTGCAGCTGTCGGACGTAAAACTTTTGATCCTCAGAAAAATAATTTTTATCCGGTTCCCTTAACCGAGATAAATTCTAACGATCTGGTTAATTAATCTATTTTTTATCGGCGGAGCGTGTGAATGCTCCGCCGAAATTAATATCAGTAATTTATGTTCATTGTCGTAGCACTGTTAGTTTCAGGTATTTTCCTTGGCTTTATTCTGCGGGATAAAGGAATTGAAAAGGTCAACCGGTTTATTACTCCTTTAATCTGGTTACTTCTTTTTCTGTTAGGAATTACTGTTGGTAAAGATCCGAAAATAATGCAGGGATTAACCACAATAGGTATTGATGCACTAATCATTACTTCTTTTGCTGTATTGGGAAGCGTAATTGCGGCATGGGGACTTTTACAATTGTTGAACCGCGCTAAATCTAAAAAAAATGAAGGGTAGTATCATTATTGTTTCCTTCTTCATTCTTGGGGTACTATGTGGAAACTACGAACTTTTACCCGGCTGGATATTAGAATCAGATTATAGCCTCTATGCACTCTGGTTGTTAATGTTCTGTGTCGGAATAAGTGTAGGGTCTGATAAAAAAGCTTTACATAGTATCCGGAATATTGAACGGGGATATATCTGGCTTCCTGTATTCACAATCATTGGCACATTAGCAGGTTCTGCCATATCTGTATTCTTCATCAACGGATATTCGGTATCTGATTGTCTGGCTGTAGGATCGGGATTTGGTTATTATTCCCTCTCCAGCATTTTTATTACTCAGTACAAAGGTCCTGAACTTGGAACAATCGCACTGATTTCAAACATCTGCAGAGAAATTATCACCTTGCTGTTCACGCCTGTTCTGGTATATATTTTTGGAAAACTTGCTCCCATTTCGTGCGGAGGAGCAACCACAATGGACACAACTTTACCTGTTATTACGAAATACAGCGGAAAAGAGATGGCAGTCATTGCTATTTTTCATGGAATAACCGTAGACTTCACCGTTCCTTTTCTTGTAACTTTCTTCGCTACCTTATAGCAAGTAATATCAATAATTTATTGTGACATTTTAAATAGATATAAAACCTAAGATTTCGGATTTTTTTAGGTCTGTTTTCCTTTTTCTCTCCTTGATTTAGCCCGCTAAATCTGCGTTTCGAAAAATAAAAACATCCTCTAAAATTATCTCGAAAAATGCAACACTAAATTCTTTCTATTACTTAGTAACGAATAAACACACAAATCACTATGAGAAATATTATCACCGGCGTTATACTAATAACTTCAACCCTTGTTTTTGCAAAGAATGCCCCATGGGAAGACCCTAAAGTTAATCAGATTAACAGACTTCCAATGGTTGCACACTTTACTCCTTATTCAAATTCTCAGAAAGCTATATCTGATGCATCACAAAACGACCGGATGAAAAGTCTGGACGGCGTATGGAAATTCAGATTTTCAAAGAACTATCAGGAAGCTCCTCAGGATTTTTATAAACCGGGGTATTCTTCCAAAGGCTGGAAAAACATCAATGTTCCGGGAAGCTGGGAGCTTCAGGGATTTGATGCACCTATCTATACCGACGTAAAATATCCGTTCCCTGCCAACCCGCCTTTCGTTCCTAAAGACTATAATCCTGTGGGATCCTATATGCATGAGTTCACCATTCCTTCTGACTGGAATGGCATGGATATCATACTTGATTTTGAAGGAGTAGAGTCTGCATTTAACTGCTGGATCAATGGCGAATTTGTGGGATATTCCGAAGACAGCAGACTTCCTGCTTCATTTGATGTAACCCGCTTGCTTAAAAAAGGAAAAAATAAACTTGCCGTTCAGGTATTTCGTTACAGTGATGGTTCTTATCTCGAAGATCAGGACTACTGGAAATACAGTGGTATCGAGCGGGATGTATATCTTATAGCAAGACCAAAATCAAGAGTTAAAGATTCCGAGGTAAAAGCTACTCTTTGCGATGATTATAAAGACGGACTATTCGATCTTACGGTAAAAATGGAGCCTTCTGATCTTCAGCCCAATTCAACGGTTAACATCGCTCTATACAATGATTCAAAGAAAATATTCGATAAAAATTTATCCGTTAAATCGGCAAATGATACACTTCTTACGCTTGCTGAAGTATTTCCGGATGTAAAAAGATGGAGTGCCGAAACTCCGGAACTGTACGATCTGATTATCACAAAAAAAGATCCTTCAGGTAAAGAAACCGAGTCTTTTAAACAGGCTATTGGTTTCAGAACTTCAGAAATACGCAATGGTCAGCTCTTAGTAAACGGTGTACCTATCCTGATTAAAGGTGTAAACCGCCACGAACATAACCCAAAGACGGGTCGAACAATTACGGTACAAAGCATGATTGACGACATCCGTCTGATGAAACAGTTTAATATTAATGCAGTCAGATGTTCTCACTATCCGAATCGTCCGGAATGGTACGCACTTTGCGATAAATACGGAATCTATCTGATTGACGAAGCCAATATCGAATCACATGGCATGGACTTCCACCCTGACGGTACACTTGCCAATAACGAAGAGTGGATTACCCCATTTATGGAACGCATGTCGCGTATGGTAGAGCGGGATAAAAATTTCCCATCTATCATCACCTGGTCATTAGGAAATGAATCTGGCTACGGAAAACATTTCGAGACAATCTATAACTGGACTAAGAAAAGAGATAACTCCCGACCTGTTCAGTACGAAGGTTCACGCCGCACGGGTGTTTCCGACATCTTCTGTCCGATGTATGCTCGCATATATACACTAAGAGAACACGCGAATCAGAGACAGGTACGTCCTTTGATTCTTTGTGAATATGCTCATGCTATGGGTAACAGCGTTGGGAACTTACAGGATTACTGGGATCTTATTTACAAATACGATCAGCTTCAGGGTGGATTCATCTGGGACTGGTGTGACCAGACCATTGAGCATAAAGATGAGAAAGGAAATAGAATTGCAGCTTACGGAGGTGATCTTGGCTTTGTAGGTGTACCTAACGATTCCAACTTTTGCGCAAACGGACTTGTTGCAGCTGATCGCTCATTACATCCGCATATCTGGGAGGTAAAAAAGGTATATCAGTATATCGACTTCCAGCCTGTAAAATTTACAACGAATCAGATTCAGATCAAAAACAGATACGACTTTATTGATCTGAATCACGTAGATATTAAGTGGGTAGTTGAATCTGACGGCAAAGTTGTTCTTTCCGGATCATTCCCGATATCCAATCTGAAAGCGCAGGCAGATACAATTGTTTCCTTGCCTATAGCAAACATAAAAGCTATTCCGGGTAAAGAGTATTTCCTTAAACTGGAAGCGATCACGAATAAAGAGCAACCTTTGGTTGAAAAAGGACATATCGAAGCAATGGCTCAGTGGCAGCTTCCGGTATTCGAAGCACAAACGGCAACACGTCAGTTCAGCGGAAAGTCAAATGTTTCAGATACGAAAGATAGGGTAGCGATTTCAGGCAACGGTTTTTATATCCGTTTTAATAAAGAGACCGGAGCTATGGATTCTCTCGTTTATAATGGTGAAAGCATGATTCTTCAGGGACTTACACCTAACTTCTGGCGTCCGTTAACAGACAATGATGTGCCAAACAAAACACTTCAACGTTGCGGTACATGGAAAAAAGCCGGACAGGAAAAGACGCTGAGAACGATTCAGGTAAATACGCTCCCTGACGGTATTGTTTCTGTAGCTACGCTTTACGATCTGAAAGCACAAAATTCAACACTCGAAATAAATTATCTGATCAGACCTGACGGTGTTTTCAAGACTGATTATGTATTTAATCCGGGTAAAAAAGAGTTGCCTGAGATGCCTCGCTTCGGAGCATACTTTATACTTCCGTCGCAATACGACAACATGAGCTGGTTAGGACGCGGACCTCATGAGAATTATGCCGACCGCAAAAACTCTGCTGCAATAGGTAAATACGCAGCTTCTGTTTGGAGCCAGTTTCATGCCTACGTAAGACCGCAGGAAACAGCCAACAAATGCGATGTCAGATGGGTATCTCTTACAAACAACTCGGGTAACGGATTATTGATTGCAGGAAGTAATCCTCTGAGCGTAAGTGCATGGAATACAACTCAGGAGAAACTTGATCACGTGCCGTTCCCGATTGAGCGCAAGCATGGAGGAAGCATACAAAAAGAAGATTTCGTATGGTTAAATATCGATGCTGAACAAATGGGTGTTGGCGGTGACAACTCCTGGGGTGCTCAGGTACACCCTGAATATACAATATCTCCACTTAAACGCTCGTATAGTTTTATTACTATGCCTGTTGATAAGAATAGTAATCCTGAAAATCTTGCAACTGATAAATGGTTCTAAACCCTTTTAATTTTTAATTTCGTACAATGAAAAATACACTCTCAGTTTTATTAGCCCTTTTCCTGGTCGCTTGCACTCAAGCGACCCAGGAAAAACCATTATTGCAAGATCAGTTTTCTCAGATTCTCGATATAACTTACTCTCCCGATACTCTTACCGGAGGAAGAGGGTGGTTTACTGATCAGGGGTCATGGATGGGATTTACTCTTCCTGAAAAAGGAAGTAAAACGATTGGCTTCAGCGGACCTTATGATCTTGAATCAAGAAGATGGATTTCTCAATCTTTGCTACAGGCTTCTTTTATATTACCAGAACAAAAATCTGTTGATCTGGCGATAGACTCAACAAACTATATCCCCGGAGCCATACGCCTTACTGCCGGTAATGGATCGGATTTACGCATGAATCAGGAGATGATGTTTATTGACAAGAATCATGCAATTGTATCATTCTCGACAAATAAAGATCAGACATGGGTCTTGCATGGCAAGCTATTATCTGAACTACAAACACTTCATAAAGAGAAAGAAAACTTGCTCATTTCTCTTTCAAACGGAGAGATTCTGGCTCTTTCTTTTGAAGGTGATGTGAAAATAGAGACAAACGGAAAGGAATATACGGCTACTTCGGATAAGAAAAAACAAACTTACGCCGTGATTTCCTATTTCAATCATAAAAAAGAGTTAGTTGCCGGACTACAAAAAGCTGCTCAGATCATTGCCTCTCCGGAGAGTTATATAAAGGATCAGCGGAAAAAGTGGAATGACTATCTCGAAGCGGTTATTCGCCCCGAACTTCCGGAACAATACAATAGAATTGCAGCTAAATCAGTTGTGACACTTATGTCAAACTGGAGAAGCGCGAAAGGTGGATTATTACATGATGGCGTCGTACCATCGCATGCTGTTGGATATTTTGTTGGATTTTGGGCATGGGACTCCTGGAAACATGCTTATGCACTGGCTAAAATTGCTCCTTCACTGGCAAAAGATCAGATACGTACCATGTTTGATTATCAAACACCGGACGGAATGGTCATTGACTGTATCTATACAAACAGCGAAGAGAACAATCCGAGAGACAGTAAGCCTCCTTTGGCTGCATGGGCTGTCAACCGGATCTATGATGAAACAAAGGATACGGCTTTTGTAAAAGAGATTTACCCTCAACTGGTTAAATATCACAACTGGTGGTACGAAAACAGAGATCATAACGGAAATGAGATTTGTGAATTCGGGTCGGTTGATGGAACAGAAGAGGCTGCCAAATGGGAAAGCGGAATGGATAATGCGATCCGTTTTGATGAAGCTACAATGGTAAAAAACAACGATCAGGCATGGAGCTTCAATCAGGAATCAGTAGACCTGAATGCTTTTCTGATCTTCGAAAAGCAACTGCTTCGTAAACTTGCTCCCGTTGCAGGGATGAATCTGGAGATTAAGGGTTCGCCGGACGAGAATGTGAACTACTTCTTCGACGAAAAAGATAAATTCTTTTATGACAAAGGACTTAAAGGTGAGTTCATCCGCGAGCAAGGCTCTGAATCGTATATCCCTTTGTGGGCAGGAATCGCTTCTCAGGCTCAGGCTGACAATGCTATGAATGTGTTCAAAGACACAAGCAAGTTTTCAACCTATATACCATTCCCCACAGTTGCTGCCGACAATCCAAAGTTTATGCCTAAAGGCTACTGGCGCGGTCCGATCTGGCTGGATCAGGTATACTTCGGCATTAATGGTATACGCAACTACGGATATAAAACGGAAGCTGATACTTATACCGAACAGGTATTTGATCGTCTTGATGGATTACAGGGCACTGCTCCTATTCATGAAAATTATGGTACACATACAGGAGAGAGACTAAAAGCGCCTCATTTCAGCTGGTCTGCAGCTCACCTGCTTATGTTGTTCGAAGAATATAAAAACTAAGAATACAAGGGTCACTCGTTCGAATCGAGTGGCCTTTTTTATTCTCAACTCTCCGGTCTTACTGTTTTCAGGAATATGATGAGTCAGATCGGTATGAGAAAGAGCCGGTTTCCGTTAATATTGTGTATAGAATGCTCTATGATTTCAGTACTATTTCTATCTTTGCAAAAAAACTATAACATGAATACTTCTATATTTTCACGGACAAACTGCCAACAGATATTAGATAAGCTCTCCAATGAGGAGGTACGTTTTCTTAAAATCCTTGCTTTCATCCTTTATCCTGTTGATGAACAGCTTGTTTTTATATTAACCAAGCATCTCAATCAACAAAAAAAGGAGTTGATCGCTATTTTAAATATGCTGGAAAAGAATGAACTGGTAACGAGTCACGAAAAAGTGTTTAGTCATCAAAAAAAAGAATACGAACTTCATCCCGGATTAATTACGGAACTTTATATCCGGGCAGCTAAAGACACATCAAAACAAACAATTGAGAACGAAAGATTAGCATCCCTTTTTCAGTGGAACCACAATTCGGATAAAAACTCAGCACTTAAAAACCGGAAGTGTTTACTTTCCTTTTTAACCAAAGGGAATATTCATCCTTTAGATTTCCATAAACTTTTCTGGCATGATCATGACTGGCCTGCACTCATCATGTCCTGGTTTGATTTTGAAGAGTTAACCCCTCTATTACAGCAGCTCCCAGATGAGCTAATCTGTCTTTTGTTTGACAAATTCTTTGAGGATTTTACAGATCGCCTTATTGATCGCACCAAAGAGTTTGATCTTCTTATAACCAACAATTCTTACCTGGATAAAGAACTAAAAGTAAAGCTTGAAAGCGTACTTATTCTTACCAAATATATTTTCAGAGGCGAACTGAATAAAGCTTCAGAAAATATAAACATAAAACATTATGGGGGAATGCTCGCATACGCATTTATGCTTCAGTCAAAAGGACAATTTGAAGAAGCTGTTTTGTTTTATGAGAAAGCGCATAAAAACTTCCCCGGATCTTTTCCTACTAATATTCCGTTTTATGACTTTTGCTATATAACCGCTTTAATGCGAAGTAACACGGAAAAGACAAAAAAGAAATTACTGACACTTTCGAAGAAAAAGGATATTAACGATTCTTCGAGAGACTATATGGTTCTGAATGCTTTGATTGATATTGCCACGAACATTAATTACGACAAAAAAGGAAATCCGAAGTTGAAAATAATAGCCCGGACTCCCGTTACTTGTCTACTTGGGGAATATCTGCTTTGTCATTACAATCTTAAAAACAGTAATGATCCGGATTTTCATTACCCCAGGTATCTCAAAGACAAAGATGCATTTAAGATCTTCCAATTTATTCTGGCTTCTGATTTTGATGAATGTAAGCCTATGTATGATAAACTCAAATCAGAGATAGGATGCGAAGATATCTTACCTTCTTTCCAAAAAGTAGACCT
>JBOFDD010000142.1:0-15069 GCA_051646645.1 Bacteroidales bacterium
CCCTTTCGAGGAAACGAATGGAAGAGGCTGTTTCGGTAACCTGGTTAGCCAGTTTCTGAAGTTTATATTCTCCGTTTTTGTCTCTTTCGGTCCATTTGCGTACATCAGAGAGTTCGCCTTCAAATCCCTCAAGGTGGTGCATATAACTATTCAGATCAATGCTGACATTTTCTTCATCGATCGACATGATAATCGTCTGCTTAATGAATTCAGCATCAAGCTTGGAGTTCAGGAATACATTCTGAATCGTGCGTGGTATATTCTTGTATTGTTTGCTCTCAATTAACGAAAAACGGCGAAATTCAGGGCTAAGTGTAGCATTGTTTCCAAAGATTATATCGCGATACTCCTCGTAGCGATCCACTTTACGTGTGTAAACAACCTCTTTACCAATTACTTCCTTAATCTTATCCCAGCTTTCATAGGCTTTCCCGTTATCATCGATGTAATGGGACTGGTTGTATGCGCTTTCAATGAACCGGAATGCAACTCTTCCCTGTGAGCGGTATGCCATGACACAGAACGGTTGTTCGTCTCTTATTACTTCGTAAATGATATAAGAGTTAGAGTAGGGGAAATAATACTCATCAAAACTTTTCTTCTCTCGCGAGATTCCGAGTCTTTGCTTGTCGGCATTGTAAAAAAACAAAACAGCCCGCAGGGCGGTACTTTTGCCTACACCTTGTGTTCCGATAAGATGGACATTTCCATCAATATTTATTTCAGAGTAGCTTATTGTAGCACTATTTATGAAAACTACTTTATTCAGGTATCTCATTGATAATTTCTTCAGGAATGTTGATGGATAATACTAATTGTTCGATATACTGAAAAGAGGAAAGCACTTTGTATGTGTCTTCGATTTCATTTTCCAGCTCAACGAATCCGTCTCTTCGCAGATCATATACAAGACGATCAATGATATCTTCATGTCTGCTTTTGCCGGGATAGTGTCTTTTGATGTATTCCAGCTTGTTTTTCATCTCAACATTCAGATTGAGCGAAACAATCATATCGTGAGGTGTAAAACGTAATCCCGGACCAAATGAATTGTCGAAATTTTTGAGAAAATCGAGGATATCTATCCATTTCATTGCAGCTTCAAGTTTTCTTTCCAAATCCACTTTAGCCTCTTTGCGGGTAAAATAAAAAAATTCATTTCCTTGTTCGAGGACAAAATTTATAGCTGCGAAATAGTTTGTAAAGGCTTCCTGATTCTCTTCAATGGTCCGGAATAACCTGCGCATATTTTCATCAGTGCTGTTAGAGGAGATGAAAAGACCTTTGCTCAGGATATCAAAGATTTCATCCGTATATTTAATTGTTTCCATTTTCTTTTTTTTGTTTCATTGTCACCAGAGAATACAAGTGCATATTCAACATCAGAATGGCTGCTGTATCCTTGTGAAATTTCAAATTCGGTATCGAAATTAGATATCATCTGACAATACAGCGTTATGCATTCATCGAATGATATGTTTAAATCGGATTGATTTTCAAGCAGAAAGGAGAAGAGATCTCCATCGGTGGATTTAAACTTCTCTTTCAGGGAGCTCAAATCAATTGTTTGTTGTTCCTCAGTCAGAGAATTAAGATAGTTCCCGGATATTTCTTCTGCTATTTCGCTGTTTTGGCTACTGCGTATCTGCATGCGCTCAAATACTCTGCGAATTGAATCAAGAGCATCATCATCGTTGCGAAGGAAATCAATAGATAGTTTCAGCGGATAGGCTGGTCTGTTCTCAAAGAAAACAGCATTGTTCTGCTGAATAATATCGCGAATATCTGTTTGTGTTTCAAGTTCAAACTGATCTTTGAGATATTTGATTTGTCTGATCTTTTCAAGAGATACGGCTTGCTGTTTAATCTGATTCAGATAGTCAATGATTTGCTTTTGAATCTCAATAAGATTATGCCGGCATTCATTCAGAGTTAGTTTCAATCTTATTATTATCCGGTCTAATTCTTCATCGTTCACATTGTCAAAAAAAATCCGCTCGTCTTTGTCAATGATCAAATCCGTTGTTTTAATCAAGCTATTAACTGCCTCCCGTTTTTCATCAAACCGTTCGAGCTTTATCTTCTTGATTTTATAGTTGGGTTCGCTTTTAAATGTCGAATCAATGTTGCGTTTGAGATCAATAACATTTCTCATTGTGACAACGCCTATGCTTCTGAAGGCTCGTTTGATTACCCGAAGATAGGCATATCTGCGATTCTCATTCCCTTCATTATTAAAGTACAGGATATTCTGGCGAACATGTTCAATATGCTCATTGATATATGAAAGATTGATCTCTTCGTTTACTTCGAGTACCTGCTCGAAGAACTGTAGAAACAAATCATCAAGTTCAATATATTCTCCGTTCTGACGAATAACGGATCGGTCGGAAAGATAATGCAGGCGTGCCTGATCATTGTCAACAAGTTCAAGAGCCTGATCGTATCTGAATGTTAGTGACTTTCTTTTTCCAAATATTTCGGTAAAAAGATTATGCTCTCTGCTTAGCGTTTTGAGCAACTCTTTTATAGATCCGAATGTGTTCATAAAGTGGCTGTGTTTATTTCTCAGTAATGTTTTACAAATTTAATACATAGTTTGCAGATATAGGAATTTCTCTTGTGAATAGTGTTTAATGAATTGAGAAGAGAAAGGGTTGAAGGATCTGTTTTATACGGGAAAGACTGACAGATCTATATTATGCATAAAAAAGCGGGTGTGCCCTTTTCAGACACACCCGCTTCACCCACTATAAATTAAAATATGAATTTCAGTGATATAAAGAATAAAAGGATAAAATCATGACTATTAATGCCAGAACTGATGCTGATTGTTTTACGAAAAAAAACTTGCGCTTATTTAAGTGCTGTAAAACAAACACAATCACATAAGTGATAAAGGTTATGGCAATCCATTTGTATTCATCTACCCATACCCATGATTTTGAATGAGTAAGGGTAAGGGATATGTATATACGGGTTACTGCTGAAGCAGCAAAGATTACTAATCCCGTTGATGTGAAAAAAGAACTGAGTTTTAATAGCTCTTTTATTTTATCTGTCGCATTTCTGATATATTTTCTAAGTCCTGTAATTACAATTAATATCAGAGAAGCAAGAGAACTTGTTATTAAAATAGCTAAGCTACAGAGTATTGATGTGTAATAAACTCTCACTGCTATAGATTCCTGACTTATTAGATATCTGTAGTCTTCAATATAATGAGGATGATTGTCAATAAGTGAAGTCAGTAATCCTGAGATGATTATGCAAACAAACAAGCCAATACTTGATTTGCGTTTGAATACGATGCCTACAAGTGCAGTTATCCATGCAAACAGAGACATTATAACAGGGTGACTCATCCAGAAACGCCCTTCGTATATATATGCCTGCGTGAATATTGACAATGTCTGTATACTGAAAATGATATAGAAGATAATATAAAAATATTTATTTATCTCCGGAATCTTATATTTGTGTATAAATAACCGTATTAGGTATAATAAAAGAAGAATGGATCCGGAAATCAGATATCCATATGCTATTATAATATTCCAGTTATATGCACCATATAGCATTTCAACCTTTAATTTCAGCTTATTTACGGTTAATGGTTCTGCGTATTCTGTCTGATATAACAGAATGTTGTCGAGATAGTCGTTCGCCGCTGTCCAATCTCCGGTTCTCATGCTCTCTGTAACGTGACTTAGATATGTAACAAAGATTCTTTCAATCTCTTTCATATCATCAGCGTTTACATCATCATTAAATTTTTCTCCCGGAGAGACCCAACGTGTTTCATCTTTCTGCGGTAATGGAAACATTGGGATCAACCTTGCTTGTTTAAGCTCCGATAAAACTGATGCTTTTTCGTGCAAAATTAATATCTGCTTTTCTAATTCAGTTCGTTCCTTCTGAGGGGTGTTGTTCGCCAGATGAACATACGAATTCAGAATATATCTCCCCCTGCCATCAAACAGAGATCTGTATGAAAGATGCTTTTCCCCTGAACCCAGTAAGTTGGCTAAATCTTTATCATCCTGATGGATCAGAGGTACGCGCTCCCATATTTCGGGATAAAGGATCAGTCCCATAACAACCTGAGTAGAAGTGTGCTTTTCAAGCTTCTCTTCATTCGTGATGTGACGAAGCAGACGATTGCTGAAAACCTCAAAGGTAGAGATACGCCCATTTTTGAGTTGAATCGGCATATGTGCAAGTTTCTTAGCATGTTCTGCCGATAATGTATATCTTCTTAAATACTCAAAGTTCGATTTGTCTATGTCTTGCGCATAGCAATCATTGAGTATGAAAGGGAATAACATTAGAAAAAATAATAGAGGTAATTTGCTTATTGCTATTATATTATCTTTAAATCTATATTTGGATCTGTTGAAAGTCATATATCAGTTTAAAATATTGTATCATCGGAGTCTAACGGTTCAAATTATATATCCAAGTTCTTTAGATATTTCGAGACATGTGTTAGCTAGTAATTCTCCATCTCTTTTTATTGTTTGTTCATCTAATCTGTCTTTGGGCCCGACAAGCCATATTGTTCCACAAGGGATGCCTGTATGGTCAATAATTACAGATCCAATGCACATAATACCTGTCATTTCCTCCTCACGGTCAAGAGCATATCCAGTCTGACGAACATCCTCTAACTCTTTCAGATAAGCTTTTTGTGTTGTTATCGTACGTTCATTGTAACGTGTAAAACACATTTTGTCAAGATAGTGATTTAACATTGATTCAGGCATTGCTGCCATCATTGCTTTCCCGGGTGCGGAGCAATGAAGATCGATCAATTTTCCGGGGCTTAGGACAAAGCAAAAAGGATGTGATCCTAAAGCTTGTTCAATAAACATGACCTTTTCGTTTGACATAGTGCCGAAACAAACAGTCTCTTTAACAATATCCCTTATATTACGGAGGTGTGGAAGAACGATCTCATGTAGGTTTCGTTCATGAAGAGATTTGAATCCAAGTGAAAGCATTTTATGGGAAATAAAATATCTCTTACTGCTTTCAATATAGATCACATACTTTAGTCGTATTAAAGTATGCAATATTCTATATGCAGTTGTCTGAGATAATTCTACTCTATTTTTAATTTCCTGAAGAGTAAGTCCCTCTTGCGCTTCAACTAATAATTCTAAAACGCTTAATCCTTTTTCAAGGTTTGGTACTTTATAATTGTCTTCTGTCTGACTTGTTTTTATTTCCATATTTGAAATACTGTTCCAATTGTGAAAACAAAAATAGACTAAGTATTACTATGAGAAGAAAGTGTTGTGTTAATAAATTTCAATATTACGGCTAATAAATCTACGTTAAGAAAAAAATACAATGCATATATTGCTATCTTATTGGTTTATTCTTCTCGTATTGTGTGATAATTTGTTGTAAAATGATCTTTTAAGCTTTCGTTTTCATAGTAGTTGTGCTGTCGGTAAAATGAGGGTGATGTAAAAATGTTATTTTTTTCTCCGACTGAATATTCTTATTGATTTTTGAGTGTCATAAACAGGTTTTTCACCAATCGGCAAGCTCATAATAAGAATATCATTCATTTTTGATGACATGTATGATCGGGATTCGGTCATTGCTTGCCATAATGAGGCAAAGCGATGATTCTTGTCGATTTTGAAATCTTCTGAGCCATACTTGCCTATCCGGTCAAAAAGGTTACCCACGGTCATTAAGTGAACATCAAAGGCTGGTTGATAGACGTGATTGCGATCTTTGTCATTATACACCTCTGTGATGATGTTTAATTCACCAAGTTCATAAAGTATCTGCTTTGTAAGGCTGATGGGTATTTCGCCGTCATAGGTTATCTCATCAGCAGTGTATGGCTTTAACTGATTGACAAATCTCCTTACAATAATAGCAACAATGATAAGGGTTACGAAATCCTTATAACGGCGGCTTATTGTTTGTGTTTCCTTTTCGAAACTGTAATTTCTTGCTGTTTGAGCAGCGTGTGTGAGCGCAGCTCCGTATAAACAGATTATCCACGATAACTGAAGCCATAGTAATAATAACGGAAGTGCTGCAAAGCTACCGTAGATTGCGTTGTATTTCGACACCCAAATTTGTCCGCTAATATATATATATTGAAAGATTTGGAAAGCAGCGCCGCTTAATATACCTGGAATGATTGCATTTTTTGCCTTTACATGGGTATTAGGCATATATATATATATGAATATGAATGCAGAGCAAGTGATGACAAAAGGCAGTACTGTAAACAGAAGCGAAGTCAGAGGACTTAGGACATGAGAATAGGAACTACTATTGACAAATGTAGAAATGAATATGGTTAGACCGCTTGAGAAAACCATAAATACCGGAAGAAGTAGTATGAGTGAGAAGTAATCTGTTATCTGACGATAAATACTTCTGTTCTTCTTTACATACCAGATTTCATTAAACGATTGTTCAATGTTGTTTATCAGGCTTAATACCGTATAAAATAAAAGTATCACTCCCAGGCCAACAAATAGTCCGCTTTTTGTCTGGCTTAGATAAAGGTCTACAAACTTTAAAGCGTCAAGAAGTATTTCGCGTTGTCCGGGGAAAGAGTCTAATATTTGGCTCTCTATGATTGATCTTGTCCCAAATCCATTTGCAATTGAAAATAATAAAGCAAGGGTAGGGACAATAGCCAGTAATGTGCTGTATGTTAAAGCAGAAGCTTTAGATGATAATCTGTCGGATATGAATCGTTTAACAGAGAGAATGAGTGCACGAAGAGAAGTGACCAGAAAACCATTGAATGAGTTGAGCTCATTTTCTGTTATTCTCCAGATATCAATAGTGAGGAAATGCCAAATCAATTGGACTAATCGCATCATGTGCTTGAAAAGTTGACGCATAAGAATTTGGTATTAAAATAAAAACAGCAGGCCTGTAAGCCGGGTTCTGTACTCTTTATAATGAAAAGGAAACATTTCTAAACTCCGAAAAGTTTTTGAAAGACTCATTTTCAAAGAGTGTTTGTCATTTATCTGCTCTCCAGATCGCTCTGAAGCTCTAGCGTTCTACCCCTCGACATCGGACGAGCAGCCCTACTGCGTCGATATACATGAACTTGCTACCCATAAGGCGTACGGCTTCCTGTGTTGCCACACGAACCGGTGAGCTTTTACCTCACCTTTTCACCCTTACCTTCCGAAGAAGGCGGTTATTTTCTGTTACACTACTCTGCCCTCGCGAACAGCTTCCCGTTAAGAAGTATGGTACTCTGTGTAGCCCGGACTTTCCTCTCTATACAAAAATGTATATAGCGACAAACCGTCCTGCTGTTTTCGTTGACAAAAGTAAGTAAAAACCGCCAATAATCATCGTTTCCGAAGTGATTAGTTGCCGTATTCTATGAAAATAAACATTTTCAAACGTTTTTCGTTCATTCGAATTGTCATCTATTGAATTAAGTAACAAAAGGATAAGAAATATCATTATTTTGATTTTCTTTGTCAGATGGTATTAATAAAAATATTATTTATGAATCAGTTTGCACTTATTTTTTATCCCAGATACGTCATATTGCTATTTTCTTTGCTTTTAAATATGTGTGTATACGCATCAGACTCTTATCGGACTCAGGCTTTTGATGCCGGGATCCGCTCTGTTCAGTTACGCGTAAATGATGACTGGAGAAATCCTCCGGTAATTCGAATGGGGAAAGATGATGTGCTATCCATTGATTTTGATATACTTACCGGAGAGCTTCCGATGCTTTATTATACCATTGATCATTGCGATGCAAACTGGCAAAAATCATCATTATCTTCGATCGAATTTATGAAAGGATTCAACCGGATTGATATTGAAGATTATGCAACTTCGTATAATACCCTTGTTGAGTATGTCCATTATACAATAAAATTACCGGATGAGCGCTTTAAGCCTGTGGTATCGGGGAATTATGTGGTGAGTGTATTCGATTATGATCAACCTGATAAGCCTCTGCTAACAGCTTGTTTTTCGGTTACTGAGGATTTGCTCAGAGTTGATGGCAGTGTGAGTGGAATCACTATAAAAGATTATAAGAAAGCTAATCAGCAGCTTAAGATTAGGTTATTTCCTGATAACCTTGCCGTTCGTAATCCTCAGAGCGAGCTGAAGCTGATTGTTCAGCAAAATAGCAGAAGAGACAATGAACAGGTCGTAACAAATCCTCTTTATATGGGGAATAACGAGATTGTTTATGAGAATAATGCAAAGCTGATTTTCCCTGGGGGAAACCAATTCCGACGGTTTGAGATGACTACTCATAAATATTCGGGAATGGGTATAGAATCTGTTTCTTATCATGATCCATATTACAATGTAGAGTTGCAGGCTGATCAGGTTAGAGCCGGGAAGTCATACCGCTATGATCAGGATCAGTATGGGAAATATATTGTCCGGGCTTTAGATGTATCAGATAGTGCAATTGAAGCAGACTACTTTCTGACTCACTTTTTTCTCAATATGGATGATCCGTTAATTAATGGTAAGATCTATCTGTTTGGAGAGTTAAGTGATTTTCAGATTGACGATCGTTTTGTAATGAGTTATGATGCAACTTTGCGAGGGTATACTCATTCTCATTTACTGAAAGAAGGGCTTTATAATTTTATGTATTTGTATGTTCCTAATGGTTCGCAGGAGGGGCAGACAGGACTTGTTGAGGGTAATTTTTATGAAACGCGTAATGAATATCTGATAAAGGTTTACTATCGTTCTGTCGGTGATCGTTATGACCGTTTGGTTGCTGTTCATATGTTGTATTAACGTTCTGATGAATCCGAAATATTCCATTACTAAGAATAATAAAGAAAATTCATAAATATTTTGTACCTTCGCGGGTAAATTAATTATCTATGAGTTTTGCTATTGATACCGATAATCAGGAGTTTCAGGATGCCCTTAATCTGATTCAGTATACCCGTCAGTCTGTGTTTCTTACAGGAAAAGCAGGTACGGGGAAATCGACATTTCTGAAGCATATTTGTCAGACTACGAAAAAGAAATACGTTGTACTGGCACCAACAGGTGTGGCGGCAATCAATGCAAATGGAAGTACTTTACACTCATTCTTTAAGCTCCCTTTCCGTCCCATACTTCCTGATGATCCGGATTTAAGTTTAACGAATAACCGCATCTTTGAGTTTTTTAAATACAAAAAGGCTCATCGTAGACTTATCGAAAATGTAGAGCTGATAATTATTGATGAAATATCAATGGTCAGGGCGGATATAATTGATTGTATAGATCGTATATTAAGAGTGTTCTCTAAGAATATGCGGGAGCCTTTTGGTGGCAAACAATTGTTATTTGTAGGTGATATATTTCAGCTCGAACCTGTTGTTACTTCTGACGCAAAGGAAATACTTAACCGGTTTTATGATAATTCGTTTTTCTTTTCAGCAAAAGTATTCAAGGATATTCAGCTAGTACCAATCGAACTGCGCAAGGTATACAGGCAGAAAAATGCAGATTTCGTAGAATTGCTTGATCGCATCCGGATGAATACGGCTGATTCTTATACATTGCAGGAACTGAATAAGAGATATGATCCTAATTTCTCTCCGGGAGATCAGGATTTCTACATAACGCTTGCCACACGCCGCGATAGTGTGGACTATATCAATGAAGAGAAACTCAAGTCACTGGAAGATAAACCACATCGCTTTACTGGTGATATAAAAGGTGATTTTCCGGATAACAGTTTGCCAACGCTTCGTGAACTTATATTGAAAAAAGATGCTCAGGTTATCTTTATTAAGAATGATATGGGTTTACCTAATGAGCGAAGATGGGCTAACGGGACTATTGGTCGAATTACAGGATTTACCGAAACGGAGGTAATCGTTCTCCTCGAGAATGGGAAAGAATGTCGTGTCGAAAGAGATACATGGCGAAATATTCAATATTCATATAACGAGAAGGAGAATAAAGTAGAGGAGAAGGAGCTGGGAGCTTTTACGCAATTCCCGTTAAGACTTGCATGGGCTATTACAGTTCATAAAAGTCAGGGATTAACCTTTACAAATACGATAATTGATTTTACGGGAGGTGCTTTTGCCGGAGGTCAGACTTACGTTGCTTTAAGCCGTTGTACATCGCTGGAAGGAATTGTTTTGAAAAAGCAAATTCAGCCACGGGATGTTTTTGTGCGACCCGAAGTTGTTCATTTTGCTCAGATGTTTAATAACAGACTGATGATTGATAAAGCTTTGAAGCAGGCGCAGGCAGATATTTTATATAAGGAGTCAATAAAGGCTTTTGATAATGGTGATTTTGAGGAGTGCCTCGAAAGTTTTTTCAAAGCGATTCACTCACGTTATGATATAGAGAAGCCCGGACCACGGAGATACATCCGAAAGAAACTCAATGTAATAAATCACTTGCGTGATGAAAATAAGCGTTTAAAGCAAGAGATGGTTGAGCTGACGAACTCTTTTGCTGATATGGCGCATGAGTTTTATCTGATGGGTAACGAATGTGTCACCAAAGCTGCAAATACAAGGGCTGCTCTTGCTAATTTTGATAAAGCCCTGCGATTAAATCCGAAACATGTTGATGCCTGGGTTCGTAAAGGTGTAACGCTTTATGATATGGGTGAATATATGGATGCTGAGATTTGTTTTAATAAAGCGTGGGATTTATCTCCCAATTTGTTTAAAGTTTATTATAACCGGGGTAAGAACAGACTTGAATTAAACAATGGTGAGGGAGCTATATCTGATTTCGAAAAAGCTGTGAAATTAAACCCTCAGCATGTCGGATCAATAGAATATCTTGCTCAGGCTTATTATAAAGAAGGAGATCATGAGAGGAGTGATCATTTGCTTGCGATAGCTGATGCATTGAGAAACAAGAAAAAGAAAAAATAATAGCTATAGCTTTTATATATATGAATAAATTAATAGGATTAGTATTTATTATACTTGTATTGTCGGGATGTTCCGGGAATAACCGTAAGAAACAGGCTGATAAAACTTATTCAATCGTCCTTCTTGACGGACCATCGAAAATTGCTTTTGAGGCGTTGATCAACGGAGAGGTAAAAGCTCCGATACATCTGACGCATCAGATCTATGATAACCCAATGAAGGTTCAGTCATTGCTTTTGCAGAATAAGCCTGATATTGCAGTGGTGCCTACAACAATGGCTGCTAATCTCTATAATAAAGGGATAGATTATGTTCCGCTTGCCTGTGTGATTTGGGGTAACCTCTATTTAGTCAGTGGCAGAGAGGATGTGCAGAGTGCATCTCAGGTACGTGATAAAGAAATCTATATTTTCGGAAAAGGGTTACAGCCTGATCTTCTTGCTCAAATCAGGTTTGAGCCATATAATGTGAGTTTTAACTATAAGTATGATTCACACCTGGCTCTTACGAATGCAGTTGCCGCCGGATTAGTTGATTTAGCTGTACTGCCGGAACCATTTGCGAGTCGTGCACTTCAGGCTAATCCAGGATTGAAAATCGTTGATGAGGTGAATTTTCTTAGCAATGGGAAGCGGATACCTCAGTCATTGGTCATGATTAAACGATCGCTTTTACCGCAGAAAAAAGAGATAGGTTTATATATCAAAGAGGTTCTCGAAGCTTCAGTGTTTAATAATACAGCTCCGGCAATGACTGTTAAGCGATGCAATATTCAATATCAATCGATAGAGGATTGCTCAATCAGGTGCATTACTACCTATCCTCTATTTTCGCCTATAACCCTAAACTGGTAGGGAATAAGTTTCCGGATGAAGCATTTTATGGAGATTCTCCAGAGTAAAAGAATACAAGCTTGATTTATCAGCCGGTTAACAGTGTAAACAATATCTTACACTGTTAACCGGTTTTTTTAATCCTGTTATATGCCTTATTATCTGACAATTTGGCTTAAAATATCCATGATTTGACATTTTTTCTGAAACTATATTTTTCATTGAGTGTTATTTATTTGTATTCCGAACGATAATACCGGATATGAAATTTCACAAGAAACAGGCGACAAAATGTCACTTGTTTTACTTTGGCATTTATATTGATAAATCTAACCTAAAAAAGATAACTATAATAAGGAGATTTGTTTATGAATATGAACAATTTTACAATCAAAGCTCAGGAAGCGATTCAGAAGGCTGTGGAGATTGTTACCTCTAACAATCAGCAGTCTATTGAGCCTGTTCATATCCTGAAAGGATTAATCCTAGAAGGAGAGAGCATCATGAACTTCCTGTTCCAGAAGACGGAAATCAATCTGCAAGCCGTTGCCCGAGTAGTTGATCGGGAAATCCAGTCTTTGCCTAAAGTATCAGGCGGTGAGCCTTATCTGAGTCGTGATGCAAATGCTGTATTGCAAAAAGCAACAAATCTGGCTACCAAAATGGGTGACAGCTATGTCTCTATGGAGCATATTTTGCTCGGTATTCTTGAAGAGAAAAATAATGCAGCAACGATTCTTAAAGATGCAGGGTTGAATGCCAAAACTCTTGAATCTGCTATAAATGAATTACGTAAAGGCGAAAAAATTACCAGCCAGTCTGCAGAAGAAACTTATCAGTCTCTTTCCAAATATGCAATTAATCTGAATGAGAGAGCACAGAGCGGGAAACTTGATCCCGTTATTGGACGTGATGATGAGATTCGTCGTGTACTTCAGATATTAAGCCGGCGTACAAAAAATAATCCGATCTTAATCGGGGAGCCTGGTACAGGTAAGACTGCTATTGCTGAAGGTCTTGCTCACCGTATTGTGAGAGGTGATGTACCTGATAATCTGAAGAGCAAACAAATCTATTCATTAGATATGGGTTCTTTGGTTGCAGGGGCTAAATATAAAGGTGAATTCGAAGAACGTCTGAAAGCAGTAGTTACAGAAGTAATGAAATCTGAAGGCGAAATTATTCTGTTCATTGACGAGATTCATACATTAGTAGGCGCTGGTAAAGGCGAAGGAGCAATGGATGCTGCTAATATCCTTAAACCGGCTCTTGCGCGCGGTGAATTACGTTCTATAGGTGCAACAACTTTAGATGAGTATCAGAAATATTTCGAAAAAGATAAAGCGCTTGAGCGTCGTTTCCAGATGGTTATGGTGAACGAACCCGATGAGCTGACATCTATTTCAATCCTTCGTGGATTGAAGGAGAAATACGAAAATCACCATAAAGTACGTATCAAAGACGAAGCAATTATTGCAGCTGTACAATTGTCAAGCAGATATATTTCAGATCGTTTTCTGCCTGATAAAGCAATTGACCTGATGGACGAAGCTGCTGCTAAACTACGTCTTGAAGTTAATTCTGTACCGGAAAATCTGGATGAGATTACCCGACGTATAAAACAGCTTGAGATCGAACGTGAGGCTATTAAGCGTGAAAATGATCAGGTTAAACTTGAACAGTTGGGCGCTGAAATTGCTAATCTGAAACAAGATGAGATGATGCTCAAATCGAAATGGGAGTCAGAGCGTGATCTAATCAATAAAATACAAACAAAAAAACAAGATATTGAGGCTTTGAAATTCGAGGCCGATCAGGCCGAACGTAACGGTGATTTTGGGCGTGTTGCCGAGATCCGTTATGGTAAAATAAAAGATGCTGAAACCTCAATTGATAACTATCAGAACGATCTTATTGCAATTCAGGGACCTAATGCTTTGATAAAAGAGGAAGTAGGTTATGATGATATTGCTGATATTGTTTCGCGCTGGACCGGTATTCCAGTAAATAAAATGGTGCAAAGTGAAAAGGATAAACTTTTGCATCTTGAAGAGGAACTGCATCAACGTGTAGTTGGTCAGAACGACGCTATTATTGCTATTTCGGATGCTGTTCGTCGTAGCAGAGCCGGATTGCAGGATCCGCGTCGCCCGATAGGATCGTTTATTTTTCTGGGAACAACAGGTGTTGGTAAAACAGAGTTAGCTAAGGCGTTGGCCGAATATTTGTTTGACGATGAAAACGCAATGATTCGTATTGATATGTCCGAATATCAGGAAAAATTCGCTGTAACCCGTCTGATCGGTTCGCCTCCGGGATATGTCGGATACGAAGAAGGTGGTCAGTTGACTGAAGCTGTTCGACGTAAACCGTATTCTGTTGTTCTGTTTGATGAAATCGAAAAAGCGCACCCGGATGTTTTCAATATTTTGTTACAGGTGCTTGACGATGGTCGTCTGACAGATAATAAAGGACGTGTGGTGAATTTCAAGAATACGATAATCATTATGACTTCTAATCTGGGTTCGAATATTATCCGTGAGAACTTCGAAAAGATGACTGATGAAAATCGTGATGATATCATTCACGAAACAGAAACCGAAGTGATAGAGATGTTGAAAAAAACAATTCGCCCTGAGTTCCTGAATCGTATTGATGAGATTATCATGTTCACTCCGCTCAGCGAAAAAGAAATTGCACGGATTGTTGAAATTCAATTGCGATCTGTCGCTAAGATGCTTGATCAGAATGGGGTACATATGGAATTTACTCCTGCGGCTGTAGAATACCTGGCAAAAGAAGGTTATGATCCGCAGTTTGGAGCGCGACCTGTAAAACGTGTTATTCAGCGTATGGTCTTGAATGAGCTATCTAAAGCTCTTATTGCCGGAACAATAAATAAGGCACTTACAATACAGATTGATTTCAATGGAGATGATCTTGTATTTAAAAATGAGAACTTTTAAGTAAGTCTGAATATAAACAAAGAGAGAGTTATCTGAATAGTCAGATAACTCTCTCTTTGTTTCTGTACTAATGAATTAAAACATTGATATTATTTCATTATTCGAACGAACGCATACGTTTTTATATTGTTATACAAAGACTCGAAATACATAGTGAAAAGAATTCTCTAGTAATGGATTCTCTGTTTTCGTATCGGTTAAGTGAGGTTAGAGGCATGCTTTAGCATGTTTGCTTAACCGGGTTTTGTGTTTTGATTGAGAAGGGGCTGTCTAAAAATCTTAGACAGCCCCAAACTTTATCTTAATCAAGAATCAGCGAAAGCTGGATACGTTTACGTTCCTTATCAATGCCAATTACTTTTACCTCTACATGCT
>JBOFDD010000143.1:0-10462 GCA_051646645.1 Bacteroidales bacterium
CTATTTTTGAGTATGAATGACAGTTTTTGCCCGATTCGTAGTAACCGATTACATAATTCAATCTTTCGTCTTCACTAAATTTTCTGTTTACACTCATAATTGTTATTGTTTTTGTGTCAACTTTTTTCAGTATAAGACAATTAGATCTGCATTCAAAATACGCTTAAGATCCAAAGTTCATCCCAATATCCAATACCGAAGACAGTTTAGATAGCGAAGGCTGGCAGGCCTTCACTACGCAAAAAACAGATCTTTTCTGGCGCAAGTTTGCAAACTTGTGTTGCAGTACAAAAAACCACCTTCGGGTTGTGGTACTCCTTACCGTATGTGGCCCCTGTCATCGCAAACATACTGTTATTGACGAGCTTGATACCTGTCGGGGGAGCGGAACAGTTCTTTTATCCCAAAAGGATTCTCTGTGCCTATAGATGTGATAATGACGAAAGAGGAGTAATACAATAAAAAAAGGCGCTCTTTACAGAGCGCCTTAAGTATATCATAAGGATATATCTTATTTGCAAGAAGCACAAGCCGGCTTGATTTGTTTGAAGAAATCGTTTCCTTTATCATCTACAAGGATGAACGCAGGGAAGTCAACTACTTCAATTCTCCAGATCGCCTCCATACCCAATTCCGGATATTCAACCAATTCAACTTTCTTGATGTTGTTCTGTGCAAGAATAGCAGCAGGTCCACCGATACTTCCAAGATAGAATCCACCATGTTTTGCACAAGCATCAGTCACCTGTTGTGAACGGTTACCTTTTGCAATCATGATTTTACTTCCGCCATTCGCCTGGAACAAGTCTACATAGGAATCCATACGACCTGCTGTAGTTGGTCCGAATGATCCTGAAGGCATGCCCTGCGGAGTTTTAGCAGGCCCTGCATAATAGATCGGGTGATTTTTAACGTACTCAGGAAGACCTTCGCCAGCTTCGATACGTTCTGCCAATTTAGCGTGTGCGATATCACGACCTACGATAATTGTTCCGTTCAAAGATAAACGGGTAGCTACCGGATATTTTGTAAGCTCTTTAAGGATTTCATCCATCGGACGGTTCAGATCAATTTTCACTGCATCACCTTCTCCTGCTTTGCGGTACTCTTCAGGAATAAAACGTCCCGGATTGTCTTCTAACTTCTCAACCCAAAGACCATCTTTATTGATCTTAGCTTTGATATTACGGTCTGCTGAACAAGACACACCCATACCTACAGGGCAAGATGCACCGTGACGAGGTAAACGGATAATGCGGATATCATGTGCAAAATATTTACCACCAAACTGAGCACCTAATCCCAGTTTTTGAGAAGCCTCAAGCACTTGTTTTTCAAGTTCGATATCGCGGAAAGCCTGACCAAGTTCGTTTCCTTCAGTAGGCAATTCATCGTAGTAACGTGCAGAAGCAAGTTTTACCGTTTTCAGGTTCACTTCAGCAGAAGTTCCACCGATAACAAAAGCAACATGGTAAGGAGGACAAGCCGCAGTACCCAAAGTAGCCATCTTTTCAACTAAGAAGTTAAGAAGTTTGTTTGGCGTAATCAATGCTTTCGTTTCCTGATACAAATATGTTTTATTAGCAGATCCACCACCTTTAGCCATGAATAAAAATTTGTATTCCATTCCTTCTGTAGCATAAAGGTCAATCTGTGCAGGAAGATTTGTTCCTGTATTTACCTCATCATACATGTTTAAAGGAGCATTCTGAGAGTAACGCAGATTCTCTTCTGTATATGTTTTGTAAATACCTAATGAAAGAGCTTTCTCATCATTGCTTCCTGTCCATACCTGCTGACCTTTTTTACCCATAACAATAGCAGTACCTGTATCCTGACAAGTCGGAAGCTGGCCTTTAGCAGCAACTTCTGCATTGCGAAGCATAGTAAGAGCAACGTATTTATCGTTGTCAGAAGCTTCCGGATCGCTAAGAATTTTAGCAACCTGTTCATGGTGAGAAGTACGAAGCAAGAAAGAGACATCACGCATTGCAGCATTTGCGAGTTTAGTCAAACCTTCTTCTTCTACTTTTAATACTGGAGTACCTTCAAACTCAGAAACACTTACGTGATCTTTTGTCAACAGATAGTATTCTGTTTTATCCTTTCCCATCGGGAACGGCTCTTGGTAATTAAACGGTTTTGTTGCCATAATTAATTTATATTGTTAGCTATCAGCTATTTGTGTGTTCTTATTTATTCCAGATCAGCCAGGCAGCTTCTGCTTGCAAATATAACATTTCCAAACCATTAACTGCTACTGCACCCTGATCTTTTCCCTTCTTCATAAAAAGAGTTTCAGCCGGATTGTATATTAAATCATATAACAAGTGTCTGTCTGTCAGAAACTCATAAGGTATAGCCGGTGCTTTGTCCACATCCGGATACATGCCGAGAGGCGTTGTATTTACTATTACCGTATAGGTTTTCAACAGCTCATCAGATAGTTGTTCATAACCAATCACACCCTGATCTTCATCTGATTTGCGGGAAACCAGCAAAGTCTTTAGCCCTTCACTTTTCAAGCCAAACTCTACAGCCTTCGATGCTCCGCCCGTACCTAATATCAGAGCGTGCGTATGGTGAGGATTGAGATAGGGACGAATAGAATCCATAAACCCGATTACATCTGAATTACAGCCTACACACTTACGACCATCCGGTGTATCAATCATCCGGATTACATTAACAGCCCCGATCGATCCGGCCGCTTCGTCAAGAGAATCCAGAAATGGAATAACCTTTTCTTTATAAGGAATTGTTACATTCAGCCCTTTTATATCCGGATCAGAAAGAATGTCCCTGATACCTTCAATATCCGGAAGCTCAAAGTTTTCGTAAGTTGCATCAATATGCTCTTTCGCAAACTTATCACTGAAATAGCCTTTTGAAAAAGAATGAGACAACGGGTAGCCAACCAATCCGTACTTATCCATAATCTTATGAATTAAAAAAGGCTGTCGTTCTTTACGAAGGACAACCTTTTTAAGGTCATCTCTACATTTGGAAACGTTGTAAATATTTTCGAAATACTCAATATCGTTATCAATTCCGCCTCTTTCTGCCTCATTTTGAGCTTTCTTATCTTGCAATAGCCCGCTATTGCTTCGCTATTAAAGCAAAAAATGAGTTTGAAATAGCCTAAAATTGATTAACGCCCAAAAGTAGAGATGACCTCAATTTGATATTATCTATTTTTCAAATATTCCGTTACGTTCTTTTCGATTCTTCCGGCAATATCATCATTCGCTGCCTGAACGAATTTCTCTCCGGTAATTTTCTCAAAAAGCTCCATATAACGTTCGCTGATACCTTTAACGATTTCATCCGTCATCTCCGGAACTGTCTGTCCCTCTTTACCCTGGAATCCATTTTCCATAAGCCACTCACGAACAAACTCTTTTGACAACTGACGCTGAGGTTCTCCTTTCTCGAAACGCTCCTGATACCCTTCTTCATAGAAATAACGGGAAGAGTCCGGAGTATGGATTTCATCAATCAGATAAATTACACCGTCACGTTTACCGAATTCATATTTTGTATCAACAAGAATAAGCCCTCTTTCTTTTGCAATTTCAGTACCACGCTGAAACAAAGCCATCGTGTATTTCTCCAGAGTTGCATAATCTTCTTCGCTTACTAATCCCTGACGAAGGATTTCTTCTTTTGAAATATCCTCATCATGGAATCCTTGTTCAGCTTTTGTTGTCGGAGTAATAATTGGCGTCGGGAACTTTTCGTTCTCACGCATACCTTCCGGCAGTTTAACGCCACAGATTTCTCTTACACCATTTTTATAAGCACGCCAAGCACTTCCACAAAGATATCCGCGAACAATCATTTCAACCGGGAACGACTCGCACTGTACACCTACAGTGATCATCGGATCCGGAGTAGCCATTTTCCAGTTTGGACAAATGTCTGTCGTCGCATCCAGGAACTTTGCTGCAATCTGATTTAGCATTTGTCCTTTAAAAGGAATCCCTTTTGGAAGAACAACGTCAAAAGCAGATATACGATCACTCACCACCATCACAAGTAATTCGTCGTTGATGTTATATACATCACGAACTTTACCATGATAAACACTCTTTTGTCCCGGGAAATTAAAATCCGTTTTAGTTAAAGCATTCATTTTTTGAACCTATTATTGATTGTAAAAGTTTCTCGGCTTAAAAGCACAAAAATAAAAAAAAGAAGAGTTGGTTTAAGAATGAATATCAATTAATTTTAATCGATTATGAATCATTCCTAAGAACATCTGAAAATAAAAAAGAGAAAGCACTAACCGGCTTTCACCGAAAAGTGCTTTCTCCTGTATGTGGTTTAATTATTTAACCAATGAATTGAAATCAGCATTTCCTGCAAATTTCGCGAATTCAAGGTCAGTAGCAGCCAACTTAGCGTAAGAAGAATTCATTTTGACAGCTTCTTTCAAGTTGTTGATAACCATTGATTCGTTGTTTGTTCTTGCACCAACAACTGCCATTAGGTAGTAAGTTGTTGCATCTGGGTTTTGAATACCAGAAAGAGTTGTTTTTGCTTTGTTGTATTCTTTAGCAAGGATTTGAGCAACAGCAGCGTTGTTTGATTTTGCATCAGCAAAAACACGAACAGCGTTAGCATAGTCACCGTTTTGAGTGTAAAGGATACCAAGAGCATCGTTGATTCCTTCAGCAGCAGCAGCTCTTCCGAAATACTCTTCAGCTTTCTTGTTGTTACCTTTTACAAGTTCGATCAAACCAAGGTTCATTTGAACTTCTGCAGCAGCAGGAGCAATTTTTTCAGCATTTTTGAAGTTGCTTTCAGCTTTGTCAAGTTTACCAGCTTCGAAATCCAACAAACCTAAGTTGTTGTATCCACGGAAATCTTGTGAATAGATCTCTGTCGCTTTTTGGTAGATAGCGTAACGGTCAGCGTTATTCAAAGTAGCAGCATAAAGAAGCTCTTCAACATTAAGTGCGCTTGGGTTAGATTTAGCCAAAGATGCGATTTCTTCGTCAGATTTACCAATGATATTAACTGAAGCAGTTAGTTTTGAACGACGTAGTTGTGGAAGAATATCTTTTGCAATTACATCAAATGTAGAAGACATTTTTTTGATTTCTTCGTCACGTACAGCAGGATCTGAGTACATAGCAAGAACACGCAAAACAAGGTCTTTGTCCTGAATATCAGATTTTTCCATCAATTCTTTGAAGCCATCCCAGTCTTCAGCAGTAAATTTACCATCAATCGCTGAAGCAAATTTGCCTTTTTTCATTTGTTTCTCCATGTAACCCTGAGTCGCTTTCTCACGTGATCCAGCCAATTTCTCATTCAGGTCATAAGCTCCGTCAGGAGATGCATAAGAAGAAATCTCAAGACCTACTAATTCTCTGTTCACTGCATCAACAGCATGTTTCATTGAATCCTGAAGAGCTTTCATCTCGTCAGAGTTTAACTGACCAGAACGAAGATTTGATTGTTGAATAAGGAACAGGATTTGTGCGCGGTAAGCCTGGTTGATAATTCTCTGGAATTTGTCAGCACCAAGAGCCGGATTTGCATCAGCTGCACTTGACAAAGTTTCTGTAGAGATAACACCATCAGCAACTTTTACACGTGGTAAAGTATAAGTTTTAGCTTTTACCTTAACTTTGAATTCAAGGAACAATTCTGATTTACGCATTGCAGGAACGTAGTTAAACGAAACTGGCAATGAGTATTTACCACCCATTTTGTAAGAGATAGTGTTATTGTTTCCTTTTACTTTCTCGCCCTGGAAAGTTACAGAAGCAGATTTCGCTTCCTGACCATTGAACACCAATACAGGAGTTACTGTAATCTCAGCTTTTTTGTTGAAGTATTTCTCAGGGAAAGTACCGTCAACTACAGCATTTACTTTTCCACCTTTCACTTCTAGCGGAGATGGGTTTACTTTAAACATGTCCGGACTCAACGGACCCATCTTTTTACAAGATGCCGTGAAAGCAACTAAAACAGCCATTAATAATGGCAAGTAAAGTTTTCTAATCATGATTTTGAAAATTAAGTTGGTATTTCTATAAATTTATAACATTCAACTGTTTTATTGGAATTTAGCATACACTCACATGCAAACCTTATTCCTTGCAAGACGCAAATTTATTCTCTTTTTTCAAACAATGAAAGAAATTTTTCTTTTTTTGAGCTAAGAAGGTTCAATTAACTAATTATTAGGGGCATTTTAGACGAATGAAAACAAAATATGAGCGTTGATTATTCTATTTTTCATAAAAAACAGAGCAGTCATCCCCCTTGTTTAAATTCATTAATTCGAAAAGCGAATATTCATAGATCCACAGAGTAAGTTTTAAACCGTTAATTTATCCATTTACATTCCCACAAAAACAGATGACAAATTACATTACAACAGGCCGATATTGACGTCAGGACTTCGATCAGACTCCCACCAGTTTCATTCGAATAACCCCCATCTTACGCTATTCTCAAAAAAAACTCCATAAACATTTGTTTATTTAAAAACATATCCCTACTTTTGCAACGCAATTGAGAAAACAAGGTGCCATAGCTCAGTTGGTAGAGCAAAGGACTGAAAATCCTTGTGTCCCCGGTTCGATTCCTGGTGGCACCACAAAACAACCCTCACAGAATCATGTGGGGGTTTTCTCGTATTTATACGTCATGTTTTGTTTTCTAAATTAATTTTGAGATAGAAAAACAGATAGGAAAACTCCCTTCGTAAAAAAAACAAACTCCAAATAAAAAAATGATTACAGTTACTAACCTTGGTATTCAATTCGGAAAACGCAAACTTTTCGAAGATGTCAATCTGAAATTTACTTCCGGAAACTGTTACGGTATTATTGGCGCTAATGGTGCCGGTAAATCAACCATGCTTAAAGCAATTAGCGGTCAGATAGAACCTACAACCGGTACTGTTCAGTTAGGACCGGGCGAGCGCTTGTCTGTACTAAGCCAGGACCACTTTGCTTATGATGAATTTACAGTTCTTGATACTGTTCTTATGGGACATACTGTTCTATGGGATATCATGAACGAGAAAAATGCCATATATTGCAAAGAGGACTTTTCTGACGAGGATGGTATCCGCGCTGCTGAGCTGGAAGAAAAATTTGCCGAGCTTGAGGGATGGAATGCCGAAAGTGATGCAGCAATGCTACTTAGCGGACTTGGGATCAAAGAAGATCTTCACTATACTTTAGTAAAGGATCTTAGTGGTAAGGAAAAAGTTCGTGTTCTTCTTGCAAAAGCATTGTTTGGTAAACCAGACAACCTGCTTCTGGATGAGCCTACGAATGACCTGGATATCGAAACGGTAATGTGGTTAGAAAACTATTTGGCAGATTTCGAAAACACAGTATTAGTTGTATCCCACGACCGTCACTTCCTGGATTCAGTTTGTACACATACTGTAGATATTGACTTTGGTAAAGTTCAATTGTTTGCCGGTAACTACGGTTTCTGGTACGAATCAAGCCAGCTTGCTCTTCGTCAACAACAAAATCAAAATAAGAAAGCAGAAGAAAAACGCAAGGAACTTCAGGAATTCATTCAGCGATTCAGTGCCAATGTAGCGAAGTCGAAACAAACGACCAGCCGCAAGAAAATGTTGGAGAAACTGAACATTGAAGAGATTCAGCCTTCGTCTCGCCGCTATCCCGGTATTATCTTTACTCCTGATCGTGATCCGGGAAATAAAGTTCTTGAAATCCACGGGCTATCTAAATCTATTGATGGTGATGTTCTTTTTAAAGACGTAAACTTCATGGTAGAGAAAGACGATAAAATCGTTTTCATCTCTAAAGATCCACGTGCAATGACTGCGTTCTTCGATATCATTAATGGTGAAGATAAAGCTGATCAGGGTACATTCGAATGGGGTGTAACTATCACTCCGGCTTATCTGCCTCTTGACAACTCCGAATTCTTCAATACGGATCTGAATCTTGTAGACTGGCTTTGTCAGTTCTCAAATGACACAACAGATCTTTACATCAAAGGATTCTTAGGCAAAATGCTTTTCTCTGGTGAAGAGATCCTTAAAAAAGCAAGTGTCCTTTCAGGGGGTGAAAAAATGCGCTGTATGATTGCACGTATGATGATGAAGAATGCAAACTGTCTGGTTCTGGATTCTCCAACCAACCACCTTGACCTGGAGTCTATTCAGGCTTTCAACAACACATTGAAAGGATTTAAAGGAAATGTGCTAATGTCTTCTCATGACCACGAATTCATTCAGACTGTATGTAACCGCATTATTGAGCTGACTCCAAACGGAATCATTGATAAAATGATGGATTACGATGATTACATTACCAGCGAAGAGATCAAAGCTTTGCGCGAAAAAATGTATTCTAAATAAGCAACTTATCTATTTCAGATATTGAGGTCATCTCGACTTTTAGAAACGTCGAAAATAGTTTCTAAAAGACCCCATATCGCTATTAATTTTGCCTCTTTCTGCCTCATTTTTCACTTTATTATCTTGCAATAGCCCGCTATTGCTTCGCTATTAAAGCAAAAAATGAATTTGAAACAGACTAAAATTAATTAACGTCCAAAAGTCGAAATGACCTCATTACCAAAAGGGTATTCCGTTGTACGGAATACCCTTTTTTATTAGCACACTTATAAGATTGTAATAATTACATTAATGTGATTCAAATATAATTTCCTATATTTGAAAACATTCAACTACTTCATTTTGTTAGTCAAGTAAAGCGTGTTGAATAAATGACTATTAAAAAGAATTTATAGCTATGACACAACTTACAATTGGAGATAAAGCTCCTGATTTCAGCGGCATAGATCAAAACAACGAATCAATTTCACTGGATCAATATAAAGGAAAAAAAGTAGTACTCTACTTTTATCCGAAAGACAATACGCCGGGTTGTACTGCGGAAGCCTGTGATTTAAGAGACAACTACGAACGTTTTTTATCTCATGGATATGTAGTGATTGGTGTAAGTGCCGATTCTGTTGCCTCGCACAAAAAATTCTCAGATAAATTTGAGCTGCCATTCCCGATTATTTCCGATCCGGAAAGAAAGATACTCGAAGCATATAATGCCTACGGTGAAAAAAAACTTTATGGGAAAGTTTCAATGGGAATCCTCAGAAAAACCTATATCATTGATGAAAACGGAATAATTACCGACATTATTGAAAAGGTTAAAACAAAGGAACATAGCAAACAAATTCTGTGTGAATAAAAGAATAAGAGGTGATGACAAAAATTTTATGCCATCACCTTTTTTATCATTTTGTCAACTTTAAACCTAAATCATATATGAAAAAAGTCGTAACCTCTCTAATGGTACTTTTAGGTATCACTTCGCTGGCTGCACAAGTAAAAGTTGGCGACAAGGCTCCTGCATTCCGTGGTGAAGATCAGAATGGCAGAGTGATTGACTCGAAAATGCTTAACGGGAAAAAGTATGTTCTCTATTTCTACCCTAAAGATAACACTCCGGGATGTACTTCTGAAGCTTGTAGTTTCAGAGATAATTATGACGAATTGAAGGAAAAAGGATATTCTGTAATAGGTGTAAGCGCAGACAACAAGAAATCTCATGCTAAATTCTCATCAGAATACAATCTGCCTTTCCCGATTCTGGCTGATACAACAAAAACAATTATTGATAAATATGGAGTAAACGGATTAATCACAAAAAGGAAAACATTCGTAGTTAATGAAAAGGGTGTAGTAACACAGATTATTGAGGGAGTGAGCGCAAAGGAACATCCGGCACAAATACTCAATTCAAAATAATAGTTTTCGGAATAAATAAAGGAGGATATACATCGTAGATTTGTATATCCTCCTTTATTTATTTTACCAGCATCGCCAATAAGGCATTGAGATTGCCCCAACAAAAAGAATTGAGACAATATAACCGATTATTGATAATGCAGCCAGAATGATACCAATAATACACATGACACGTCCTGCATTCAGCGAAGAATAGCCTGTATACATCATGGGATTCATGCGATAAAGATTAACACTTTTGCCCGAAATAATCAAGCCTACAATACCACAGATAAGTCCGACAAAGAAACAGCCGAATACAAGAGAGCAAATGCCTAAAACAAGGGTTGCTGTTGCATTTGGCAATTGCTGAACCGGCATCATCGGGCGGGGATTGGACTGAGTAGTTTCTTCCATAGCTGCTTATTTTAAAAATAAAAAGATCTTTTATCATAATATAAAACAACCATACTTCTTAATTGTTTCACATATCTCACCCATTAACTTATTTACCTCCAATGTAGTATATAACAGAACACACAAAAACATCCCTGCTTTTCTGAGAGGGCACTGAAAAACCCTCTATCTTGAATAAGCAAATAAAAAGGTGTAAAAAAGGAATGTATTATGTTTCTTTTTTGCGCCTTTTTTCGTATCTTAGAGGTGATAAAAAAAGGATATATTTATGTTATCTCAGCAACA
>JBOFDD010000144.1:0-3074 GCA_051646645.1 Bacteroidales bacterium
ATCTTCTCCCATCCTGTATCCACATGAGCCTGCCATCCGATTGCATCAACTTTTCTCCCTTTTGCTCTTAAATAAGCAACAAGCTCTTTCATTCTTTCCCAAACCTTTTCTTCAAAAGCTCCGTGCTGATTGATAAGAAATCTCTTATTACTTGCATATTTATTAGCAATCTCGAAAGATCTGTCTATATAAAACGGGGCTTTTATCTCAGATGATTCATCAAAGCCAATAATTGTCCATGGGTTTTCCCACTTATCATTACCTTTTCTTGGCGCAAACCAATCCCCTTCACTCACATTGCCCAAAGGATCCTTTATATCCTTTACTGCAATTGTCTCATTAACGACGTCAATCCATTGCACACTTTTCTCATTATTATATCTGCTGCAGAGTGCAATTAAAAATTCATCAAGCATTTTGCTGAGTTCTGCCGGAGTTCTCTTATCTTCGCGAGTCCAGGGTGAACATTGCGGACTTATCGGTCCATGTATCCTGATCAGTTGATTGTTTACTTTAGCTGACTCGATCCATGCATCAGAACGCTCCCATTTCCATTTATTGAACATCGGATGAATATACGACTGCTTAAAATCATTTACAGGAGTTATATATCCAAATTCTTTATTCAATATGCTATCCGAAATGGTACCAAAGTTTTTTTGATGTCCCGAAGCTCCTATATATATAGGTGTACCTTTATAATAGGTATCTATAATATTTCTAATGGACAATTCCTCTCCTGCAGCACTACCTGAAAAAAGTAATGCTAATGCGAGCATTTGGTTTTTCATTCAATCATCTATTAAATTTTGTTTATATGCAAATGTACCCATTTTGTATATTCCCGTAGTTCCATATTTAGCTTTATGAGTTTCAATTCTGATTTTTATATCGCAAGAAAGAGCCAAAAACCTCCATTTAATGGGGATAAACCAGTTTTCAAACCTCAAAAACCAGAATTAAAACTAAATAAATAATGCTGTTTATAATTTTGTTACCACAGATAAACAGACAATTTTTATCCTTTATAAAACACAATAATGATACGATTTTTAATTCTTTTTCTATTAATAATTCCTCAGTTTGTACTGGGAAATCCATTAATAAGCCTGACATACGAAAGTGGTTTAAGCGATCGTGTGACCTGCAATATTCAAAAAGATCTGAATGGATTTTTATGGATTGCCACACGTCAGGGGGTAGATAAGTTCGATGGCGAAACCATCAAAAACTATACGATCTCCATGTCTGATAAATATGAGAATGAAAAGATTCGTGGTGTTATTTGCGATATAAAATCAAACATCTTCGTATACACGACTAAAAGTATTCACAAATACGACGAAGGTATCGATTGCTTTGAACCATTGGAATCGCTAAGCTTCATTAAACAAAAAAGAAATACCATTGCTCTTTCCATCCTATATTTCGACAATGACGGATATGCATGGGCGGGAACATCCGGCGGTCTGTTTTACAGCAAAGATATGAAGAACTGGCATGAAGTTACCGAACTTGATTCTTTAGCTGTATATTCAATCTCAGATGGAGAAAACGGCGATATATGGGTGGGGACATCCGCCGGGATCAAGCAGATAAAGAAAAACAATGATAAATACTATATAAAAGAAAACAGTACAATAATCAGTCTGAATGATTATCGTATCCAATCGCTATATTATGATAATCTCACAAATATTCTATGGATTGGAACTTTTCAAAACGGTCTTTTCAGATATCTCAACTCCAACAACGAAGATGGTTCTCTTGAAAAGAGTCTTACAATACAAACACCTATTCGTAGTATTACTAAAATGAATAATACTAACATCTGGATAGGAACAGATGGTAGTGGTATTATCGAGCTGAATAACTTGCGTGGCAACATTCTCAATACATACTCAGAAAAATACACCTCAAGCTTCCAACTGGCATCAAACAGTATTTATCAGATTCTTAATGACGGAGACAAAGTATGGCTGATCGGGTATGCTTCCGGCATACAATTGTATAATCAGACCAATCTTTATAAACGGATTTATGAATACATACCGGGAAATACAAATTCGTTATGTAATAATCATATCAATGCCATCTGCCAGGACTACGATAATAAGATCTGGTTTGGAAGCAACTGTGGGATAAGCATTCTTGATACAAAAAAGAACAAATGGAATCACATTCTGCAGGCTCAGGCTAATTCTGAGCTAAATGTAGAGTGCTCCGTCATTCTGTCGCTCCATGAATCAGACAAATATATATGGGCAGGAGGATACTCTACAAATCTGATCCGTATTGATAAAGAGACATTTAAGACTGACTACATAAAGACTCCTCACAAGAATTTATCTGAAAATAAAACATTTATATATTCTATCGAGGTTGATAACAATAAAAAAATCTGGTTTGGTGGTAACATAGAAAAGTTAACTCAATATGACCCTGATCTAAATTCATTCAAACAATATCCGGTAACCGGAATAAACAAAATCGTTCAGTTCAATGATTCAATTTTGCTTATCTCCTGCTCTAAAGGGATGATTGCGTTCAATAAGTCAAATGAGACCTTTAAACCTGTTCCTTTTAATTTCCAGGATGATAAAAATGACAAGCACCGCTCTGTGTTCGTAAAAACATTTCTTATTGACCCTGATAATAAAGACATAATATGGATTGGTACAGAAACTGAAGGTGTTTACAAATACTCTCTGCAAACAAAGAAGTCAAGTCACTACACTATCCATAACGGACTATCGTCTAATTACATACATGGCATAGTCAAAGATAAATATGGGCGTATCTGGATCAGTACACTGAAAGGATTGAATTGCATGAATCCTGAAACTGACGTGATCAATAATTACTATATTTCAGACGGCATCATATCGAATGCATTCAAAAACAACGGACATTGCTTACTGGCTAATAACAATGTTCTCTGGAGTACAAACCGAGGATGTATGGAGATGAATCTGGAAAGCATTAAAATGAAGGCTGAAAATAAACTTAATCTTATTTTCACGGACTTTCATGTTGTTTACGACCGGGTACTTGCCGATGACCAGAAATCATTT
>JBOFDD010000145.1:0-11560 GCA_051646645.1 Bacteroidales bacterium
TCTGTCTTTTCATATTTTACAATATCAAAATTATCCATTAAAATCTCTGGAAGTATATCGCGTAGAATATTGTCTGCTTTCATGGTGTAAAGATAACACTAAAAAAACACTGCACCAACCGGATTTATCCGCTGATCCGCTTCTTTGATTGTAAGGTTGAAGGATGGGATAAAGTAGGATACAAAAAAAGGACTAAGAATGATCTTAGTCCTTTTTGCGGAGGAAGGGGGATTCGAACCCCCGGAGCCGTTTCCAGCTCGTCAGTTTAGCAAACTGGTGGTTTAAGCCACTCACCCATCCCTCCTTAAAACCATGTTCTTGTCGAACACGATGCAAAGATATAGATTCCTTTTTAATTCGCAAAATTTTTAAGCGTTCTTTTTTAAATAAAAAACGATGTATGGATGGAAAAGGCTACTTTTGCAGTCGGTAATGCAAACGGGGCGAAAGCCTTCGGGCAGGCGTTTAAACTGTCGGAAGAGGAATATTGAGCATCTTTTTTGTGTTATATATCAGATGATTATACGTAAGAATAACCGTTTTTATTTGTAAAAAAAAGAGTAAGTGACGGGCGACTTAAACAGAGAGTTATGACGATAAAAGAATTTTTTGCGAAATATAAAAAAGATAGTGCGGTAGCTGCTTTTTCTTCCCTGATGAAAGCAAACCGGAATGAGAATTACTATGTGGAAGGCTTAACCGGTTCGGCTTCATCGGTTACACTTGCAACTTTGCAGGGTGTGCTTGATGCTCCGTTATTATTTGTATTGAATGATGAGGAGGAAGCGGGATATATGTATCACGATCTTTTGCAGCTGATTGGTGAAGAAAAGCTGTTGTTTTTCCCTTCGTCTTACAAACGTGCGATAAAATATGCGCAGCTGGATGCTGCAAATGCCATTCTCCGAACAGAAGTGGCAGCGAGGGTACAGGCTAAGGAAAAGCACCTGGCTATCGTGACTTATCCGGAAGCGCTGGCTGAGAAGGTCGTGTCGCAACAAACGCTGAGCAAGAATACGATTCGTATTGCTGCAGGAGAAGAAATCGAAAGCTCTTTTGTGGCAGATACCTTATATGAGTATGGATTTGAAAGGGTTGATTACGTATATGAGCCCGGACAATATGCTGTGAGGGGTAGTATTCTGGATGTTTACTCTTTTTCGCATGAGTATCCTTATCGTATCGACTTTTTCGGAAATGAGATTGAAAGTATCCGTACGTTTGATATTGAGAGTCAGTTGTCGCGCGATCGCATAAATGAGATATCCATTGTATCAAATCTGAATACAAAAGAAGGTGGCGGAATTACGTTTCTGGAGTTCTTACCTTCGGATACGCAGCTGCTGATAAAGAATCTGTCGTATGTGGCGGAGAAAGTGACTGCGATTATAGATGAAGGTATATCGGAGCAGGCAATGCTTTCGGATGATTACGACACAGGAGTGAAAGCCAAACTTGTTGATCCGGTTCAGTTTAAGAAAGAGTTGCTGAGTTTGCGACGTATTGAGTTTGGAACACATAGTTTCGGACAGGACAAAACGGCAAAGATTACGAAGCATACAGCTCCACAACCTGTGTTTCATAAAAACTTTGATCTGGTGATGCGTACGTTTAAGGATTACCTGAACGAAGGTTACCGGATTGCTTTGCTTACGGACAGCGTGAAGCAGGGGGAGCGTTTACATGCTATTTTTCAGGAAAAAGGAGAGAAGCTTGCTTTTGAAACGGTGATGAATACACTGCACGAAGGCTTTGTTGATAAGGATCAGAAGATCTGCTTCTTTACGGATCACCAGATTTTTGACCGTTTCCATAAATATAACCTGAAGAGTGATAAAGCGCGTTCGGGTAAGCTGGCGCTTTCACTCAAAGAGTTGATGCAGTTTGAGATTGGTGATTATGTGGTGCATATTGATCATGGAGTGGGTAAGTTCGGAGGACTGGTGCGAAGTGAACAGAACGGACGGATGCAGGAAATGATTAAGCTGATTTATCTGAACGATGATATTATTTTTGTGAGTATCCATGCGCTGCACAAACTCTCTAAATACCGTGGTAAGGAGGGTGAGCCTCCGCGTGTGAACAAACTGGGTTCGGGTGCATGGGAGAAAATGAAGGAGAAGACAAAGAGCAAGGTAAAAGATATTGCCCGTGATCTGATCAAACTTTATGCACAACGTAAACAGGAGAAAGGATATAGTTATTCCCCTGACGGATATATGCAGCAGGAGCTGGAGGCTTCGTTTATTTATGAGGATACTCCGGATCAGCTGAAGAGTACGGCTGAGGTGAAGAAAGATATGGAAGGTGAACGTCCGATGGACCGCCTGATTTGCGGCGATGTGGGCTTTGGTAAAACGGAAGTGGCTATTCGTGCTGCTTTTAAGGCTGCTACGGACGGGAAGCAGGTAGCTGTGCTGGTGCCGACAACAGTGCTGGCTTATCAGCATTACAAAAGCTTTAGCGAACGGTTGAAGGATTTTCCGGTAAAGATTGATTATCTGAGTCGGGCGCGTAAGGCAGGCGATGTACGGAAACTGCTTCAGGGATTGAAGGAAGGTACTCCCGAAATTGTGATCGGTACGCATAAACTGATAGGCAAAGATGTGCAGTTTAAGGATCTGGGATTACTGATTATTGACGAGGAGCAGAAATTCGGGGTTTCGGTGAAAGAGAAGCTGCGCCAGATTCGTACGAATGTGGACACGCTGACCATGACGGCTACACCGATTCCGAGAACGTTACAGTTTTCGTTGCTTGGTGCACGCGATTTGTCGGTTATTCAGACTCCGCCTCCGAACCGCTATCCGATACGTACGGAAGTGCATACGTTCAATGAGGATATTCTGAAAGAGGCGATCAACTTTGAACTGAGTCGTAACGGACAGGTTTTCTTTATCAATAACCGCATTCAGTCTTTATTTGAAATAGCGGAGACAATCCGCAAGATTGTTCCCGATGCCCGCGTCAGAGTGGGTCACGGACAAATGAAGCCGGAAGAGCTGGAACAAACAATTATTGATTTCCAGAATTATGAATTTGATGTGCTGATTGCCACAACGATTGTGGAATCAGGTATAGATATTCCGAATGCAAATACGATAATTATCAACAATGCGCAAAATTTTGGTCTGAGCGATTTGCATCAGATGCGCGGAAGGGTAGGACGGAGCAACCGTAAGGCATTCTGTTATCTGATTGCACCTCCTCTGCACCAGCTATCGCAGGAGTCGCGTCGTCGTTTGCAGGCGATTGAGAATTTCTCGGATCTGGGAAGTGGTATTCATATTGCGATGCAGGATCTGGACATTCGTGGTGCAGGAAATATGTTAGGAGCAGAGCAGAGCGGATTTATTGCCGATCTGGGTTACGAAACCTATCAGAAGATTTTACAGGAAGCTGTACACGAGTTGCGTGTGGATGAATTCAGCGATATCTATGAGGATGAGAAGTCAGAATCGGATACAAACCTGAGCTATGTATCGGACTGTGTGGTGGAGTCGGATCTGGAATTATTGTTTCCGAGTGATTATATTCCGAGCGACACGGAACGTATTTCTTTATATCGCGACCTCGATAGTATGGAAAATGAGCGGGATATTGATATCTTTGTAAAACAGTTGGAAGACCGTTTCGGGAAAATACCGCAATCAGGCAAGGAACTGATACGTGTGGTGCGTTTACGCCGTCTGGCAAAACGCCTCGGAATGGAGAAAATTATTCTGAAAAACAGTAAAATGATTATCCATTTCGTGTCGAATATGGATTCGGCCTACTATCAGTCGCCGGCTTTTGGCGGTGTGCTGATGTATATGGCTAATAACCCGCGTCATTGTCAGATCAAAGAGAGTAAAGGAAAACGATCTATGACAATATCGCATATAACTTCGGTGGAACAAGCCGTTGATATTCTGAATCAGATTGTTCTTGGTCTGGACCAGGAATAACAGATTGTATTTGTAGTGGCGGACCTGTGTGTGTCCGTCCGGTAAACTAAAAAGCAAACCTTCAATTTGCATTAAAGCGAAAGATGGAAAAAAAGAAAGTATTAGTTGGGATGAGCGGCGGCATCGACAGTTCCGCCGTATGTATGATGCTCCAGGAAAAGGGCTATGAGTTAATTGGTGTAACGATGCGTATGTGGGATGCACCCTCGAAGTTTGCACTTTACGGACAGGAACAACCGGACTATGTAATCGAAGCGAAAGAACTTGCCGATAAACTGGGATTCCCGCATCATGTGCTGGATGTGCGTGATGAATTTAAAGATGTGGTCGTAAAAGACTTTATTGATGAATATCTGATGGGACGTACTCCGAATCCGTGTGTTATGTGTAACATCTTCTTTAAATGGAAGTACCTTCAACAACTGGCAGATGAGATGGGATGTGATTATGTTGCAACCGGACACTATGCTCAGATTGTGGAAGAGAATGGTATTTATTTTATTGAGCAGGGACTTGATCCGCAAAAAGATCAGTCGTACTTTTTGTGGAGACTGGGGCAGAAGGAACTAAAACGCACATTGTTCCCGCTTGGCGGAATGACAAAGCTTGAAGTTCGTGAGTATGTATTCAATCGCGGATTTGTAGAAAAAGCGAAAAAGTCGGAGAGTATGGAAGTATGCTTCGTAGAAAGTGATTACCGTGAGTTTCTGAAAGAACAGATGCCTGATATTGATGAAAAGATCGGTCAGGGGCATTTTGTGGATAATCAGGGTCGTAAACTGGGGTTACACAAAGGTTTTCCTTACTATACAGTAGGACAGCGTAAGGGATTGAATATAGCACTGGGTTACCCTGCTTTTGTGCTAAAGATTAATCCGCTTAAAAATACAATTATGCTGGGTAAGAAAGAAGAGCTTACTGCTCATTCTATGATTATTGAGCATACAAATATACCGGATCCCGAGAAGCTGAAAAGCCCGGATCTGCTTATTCGTATCCGCTACCGCAGTAAGCTGATTCCATGCCGGATAGATAAGATTGAAGACGGTCGAATCTTTATTTTGTTTGATCACGATGAGGCGAATGGTATCACACCGGGTCAGTCAGCCGTTCTCTATATCGGAGATCGTGTTGTTGGCGGAGGTTTGATCAGTCACAAGAAGAAATAGTAAATAAAAAAGAGGTCGTTCCTGCAAGAACGGCCTCTTTTATTAATAAGGAATATGTGAGAATTTAACCGATTACTACTCCGTTTTCGTTAAGAATAACTGTTTTGTCAACTCCGTTTATTTCTAATTCAAATACGTAAGAAGATTTGTTTTCAGCAGGAGTTGCATTAGGCGTTTGTCTGAAGTAAATATCATCTATCTGACTTTCAGTATAACCTAAGCCTTTAAATGCTGCTTTTACGTTAGGTGCTACTTCTGCAAAAGTAGTTTCCCACTGCCAGTAAGTAAGAATCTGGCTGTTGTTAAATATGACCTCAATGGCAATATTTTGTTCAATGATATCAATTTCATAAGTTTTTGTTGAAGACTCATAATCGAAGTCAACAATTTTGTATTGTTTAGCCGGGAAGACCAAATTAAGTTGATCAATCATTTTCTGAGGAACAACAACCGGAGTGATCGGAGTGTTGTCAATTTCAGGTACCTCTTTAATTAATACTCCGGTAGCAGTATAGTATAAAGTTACCTCACTATCAGACTTGGGATCATCAGCTTCAACTTTGTAGAGGTCGTCAAAACCTTTGCGCTGAATCAGATTTGCATCATCAATAGTCCATGTTGCATATTTAGTTCCCTGAATGGCAGTTTTTATTGCCTGGGGCAGACTACTAACAGGGATTTCTTTTACTGTAAGCATAATTGTTCCGTCAGAAGTAAACCACACATCAATTTCATTCTTATCGTTTCCAAATTCAGCCACATAGTAATTGTCATTTAAGCTCCATTTAGCAGATGTGTTCGGATATGCCTCATTGAAAGCACTCATTACAGCTGAAGGTACATCTACGGATTTAATGTCATTGTCGTCATCTTTACTGCAGGAGAACATTAATCCTCCAAGCATAATCATACATAGTAAGGTTAAAATTTTTGTTTTCATAACGAATATCGTTTCTATAGTTAAGTTTATTATGAAACAACGGATCGCATGAAATGTTTCTTTTTTAATGTGAAATTAAGATTGTATAACTCGTTTTTTTATAAAAGTAAGAAATTGAATCTCATGGTATTGTGAAAAAATAAAAGCAGAATGTCACCTGTTTGTGTGATATTCTGCTTTTATTCTTGTTTATTTGTTTGTATGATGTCTTAGTGCTCTTACAACGAGGTAAACTCCGAGAATAACGAAAGGGATGCTTAACAGCTGACCCATGTTTAAAGTCATGGCATCCTCAAACGCTTCCTGATTATTCTTAAGCATTTCCATGAAAATACGAGAACCGAATATTCCTAGTAAGAAAGTTCCGAAGATTAATCCCTGCTTCAGATAAGCTTTTTTTACCCAATACATATACATCAGAACGATGAATGTAAACAGATAGAACAATGATTCGTAGATCTGTGTAGGATGAGACGGTGCTGAAAATATCGGAGCAGCTCCTGCTTCCCACTGGTGTAGATTTGTTATGAATCTGAATCCCCAGGGAAGATCAGTAGGGAAACCATATATTTCGTGATTCATCAGGTTTCCGATACGGATCATAGCTCCTACAAGTGCAACAGGTACCACAAGGCGGTCAAATGTCCAGAGCGGATTGCGATGCGTAACTTTACGCGAATAGATCAGAACTGCGATGATAATACCGATTGCTCCTCCGTGACTTGCAAGTCCGCCTTCCCATACTTTCAAAATATCTATCGGGTGTGATAAATAATAGCCCGGATCATAAAACAGACAGTGGCCTAAACGGGCTCCGATAACTGTTCCGGCAAAAACATAAAGGAAAAGAGAGTCTAACCAACTCTCAGGAACACCGTCCTTTTTAAACATTCGTTCGACTATCTTGTAGCCAATCCAGAATCCGAAAGCAAACATCAGACTATACCATCTGATTTCGCGTCCAAAAATGGAGAAAAGAGCCGGATCTACGGTCCATGTAATATATGAAAGCATAATTCTTAGGGGTTTATATAAAAAATACGAGTTATATATTCACTTGTGGCAAATATACAACTCGTAAAAGTATTTTATAGCATGTTTTATACTAAACGTTTAATCAAATCTTCGCGATCACCAATTAGCATGTCAATCATAGGGATTTCGATCATTGTGTAAGCTCCCGGAGCTTGCTTGAATGAAGCACGTGCAACAGCAACCAAAATCTGTGCAGTAAGAGCAGGATTGTTGATACGCATGTTGAATTCGAACATCTGATTTTGTGTTTTGCCTGAAACACCTTTGCGAACAAGATTAACTCCATGTCCCATGTCTTTCAATGAATCAACACACTCAACCTGCATTACGTGTGTTTCATCGTGTGCGAAATAATCATCAGCTTTAATTGCAGCAGCGACCTTAGCAAATTCATATCCTTCTTTAACTTCAATGTAAACCATACGACGGTGAACGCCTGTTCCTAACGGAATAGTCATAGAAAGAGCATCTTTAACTCCTTCGATAGCTTTACAAGCGACAGTGTGTCCCATTGACATACCAGGTCCGAAGTTTGTGTATGTAATTCCTTTAGGAGCTACAGCTTCAAGCAAAGCACGAACAACAGAGTCTGATCCCGGATCCCATCCTGCAGAGATAATTGCAGTAGCATTGTTCTCTTTTGCAACTTTACCCAGTTCGCGACGAAGATCTACGATGCCTCCATGAATGTCAAAGCTATCAACAGTATTGATACCCAAAGCCAAAATTTCTTTAGCGTATGATTCGATCTGGCGTGTTGGAGAGCAAAGGATTGCAACCTCTACGTTTTCCAGTTTCTTGATACAATCAACTACAGGTACATTTGCCAGTTCAGCTGGTTTTGCTCCGTTCGCATCGCGACGAACTACACCTACTACTTCAAAATCATGAGCCGCTTCAAGGGCTTCAAATACATACTTGCCAATATTGCCATAACTTACGATGGCTGCTCTAATTCTTTTCATCTTTTACTTGATTTTTGTTACAAACAACTTTCGAAAAGAGGTAGTTTAAGCTACACATGAAAGTTATTCATAAACGTTGCTTATTTAGAATGATGCGAAATTAGGAAAAAGAATGAGAGTAACAAATATATTGTTCGGTTTTGTATAAAAAAACCTCACATTAATTAATAATGTAAGGTTTTTGTAACAAATTGAAGCGATAAAGCTTAACCAAGTAACTCTTTTACTTTTGCGGAAATGGCTTTTCCTTCGGCTTTTCCGGCAAGTTGTTTGCTGGCAACACCCATAACTTTACCCATTTCTTTTGCAGATGTAGCACCAACCTGAGTGATAATTTCTTTAAGTTCTGCCTCAAGTTCTGCCTCAGTAATCTGTTTAGGCAAATATGTTTCGATAATAGCTACTTCTGCAAGTTCACCGTCAGCAAGATCCTGACGATTTTGAGTGTGGAAGATTTCGGCAGCATCTTTACGCTGCTTTACCATCTTAGTCAAAATGCGGGTAGCCATCTCATCAGTCAGCTCACCTTGTGCATCTTTTGCAGTTTTTGCTTCAATAAACTCTTTTTTTACACCACGAAGAGTCTGTAGAGCGATAGCGTCTTTAGCAAGCATCGCTTTTTTAATATCTTCGCTGATTTGATCAAATAAACTCATAACGATTACGTTTATGTATGTTTAGATGCTGTTTCAGATAAATCGGATTATCTATTTTCTGTGCAGAAAGGTGAAACAGCTTCTTAGAATGTTATTGTAATATTATCAATAGCTCCGGCTGAATTCTCTTTTTCGCTTAGTGCCTCTTTAATAGAGTTTGTCACTTCGGCTCCACGGGAATAGGTCGGGTTATTTTCCATTAACCGGATGATTTCTTCGTCATCCAGTTGCTCTGTTGAAAGAACGATCGGATTTGAGCGACGGGTTAGCTTGAAGGAAACGCTTGAACCGTATACTTTTGCAATACGCTCCATATTTTCCTGTTTTTTGCGTTCAGCTTCAGCTCTCTGACGGTCTTCCTCTTCAAGCTCCTCTTGTGATTTCTTAGTTCTGTATTCAAGAATACCCGGAACATTTGAAAGGTCGAACCCGGTAGCAAGAAGTGAAACTTTTACTTCGTCACCAACGTTTTCGTCGATATTAGCACCCCAGATAACATTGATTTCATTACTGAATTTTTCCATGAATTCGTTGACTTCTTTCAACTCTTCCATGATCACATCATTAAATGTGAAGTTGATCAGGATACGTTTAGCACTGAAAACATCATTGTTGTTTAACAACGGTGAATGAAGTGCGTTTTCGATTGCTTTAGTGATACGTTTTTCTCCTGTAGCTGTACCGGTACTCATGATTGCAATACCACCATCTTTCAAAGTTGTGCGTACATCAGCAAAGTCGAGGTTGATATAACCTTCGATTGTGATGATTTCGGCAATACTTTTTGCAGCTACACTTAACGTGTCATCGGCTTTTGCAAAACCTTCTTTAGCAAGAAGCTTCGGGTAGATCTGATATAATCTGTCATTGTTGACAACCAAAAGGGCGTCAACAAATTTACTCATCTCTTCAACACCGTTTAGGGCCTGAATGATTTTTGGAGCACCTTCCCAGTAGAAAGGAATTGTGACAATACCAACGGTCAAAATATTCATGGAGCGGGCAATGCGTGCGATAACAGGAGCAGCACCTGTACCTGTTCCACCTCCCATACCGGCAGTAATGAATACCATTTTTGTGCCGTCGTCGAGCAGATCACGAATCTCTTCTTCACTCTCCTCCGCAGCCTGGCGCGCGATTTCGGGTTTGTTACCGGCACCTAATCCTTCGGTAATTGTTTTTCCCAACTGGATACGATGAGGAATCGGCGACTTGTTCAGTGCCTGTTGATCAGTATTACATAATGCAAATGATACATCATGAATACCCTGATGAAACATGTGGGTTACAGCGTTTCCCCCCCCACCACCGACACCTAATACTTTGATAATTGTATTGGCAGCTCTTCCGAACTGGAAGTCCATAATATCTTGATCCATACGCAGAAGTATGTTTATTTTACCTTATTAATACAAATTTAATCGTCTACAGAGAATAGTCTGCCGATGCCATCCAGAAAACTACTTTTTTGTTTTTTCTTTCTTTTGAAGTTGTCATCGTCATCCTCATTTCTTTGTTCCTGGCGAGGAGAGGCAACTCTCGGCTCTTCTACATGATGAGGTGTGATTTTAGGCTCTTCTTTTTCCTCTTGTTTTTCAGCAACAGGAGCAAAGAACTCCGGTTCGATTGTTTTTGGAACCGGTTGTTCAACAACAGGAGGTGCTACATAAGACGAGCAGTTGACTTGGGCTAGCATAAGTAGGCCTGCAACAATATTTAGTCCGGATAGTGCACCAACTTCAGCATTTGCAACCGAAATTGTTTTCGGAAGGATACCTTTCTTTACATCCATTCCTAATTTCTCAGTAATAAATCCCGGAAGATTTTTAAGTTGAGAAGCTCCGCCAATAATAATTATACCCGCTTCCAGCTGATGACGTTCATATCCTGATTCGTCTATCTGTGCTCCAATATTAAGCAGAATTTCTTCAATACGTGCTTCGATAACGTGATGAAGTTTCTGTAGTTCGATCCTGGTGCCATCGTTAGCTGTTGCGACTTGTTGTCTTAATATTTTGTTGTCGGCAGTGTCATCGAAACGTGCACTCCCCTGTGAAAGTTTCAGTTTCTCTGCATCAATCTCGGTTAGTCCCAGTGATGCTATATCCATTGTGATATGCTGACCGCCAAAAGGAATAACAGCTGTATGTGCTAATACTCCGTCTTTGAATACAGTTACAGTAGTTGTTCCTGCTCCAAAGTCTACAAGTACACACCCACGGGATATTTCCTCGTCAGAGAGAATGGATGCTGAAGCAGCCAGTGCAGATGGAATGGTATCTGCGATTTCGATATCCACTTTGTCTTCAAAACATTTAAGCAGATTCTTATATATTGCCGGACGGGAAATAATCACCTTGTGGTTTGCTACCACCTCAGAGGCAAGTTTCCCAAGCGGATTACGTGTTTTCTGATCGTCAACAAGGAAGAAGTTTTCAACAATATCCAGAACCTCAATGCTTTCAGGTTGCTGATTTCGGCTGTTGGTTACTAATTGTTCCAGTGTTGCCTCGTTTATTACATTTTCGGCTCCGAAAAAAAGCGTAGATGTGCAATCAATAGAGCGGACTGATTGTCCGCCTATGCTTACATATACACGTTCTATCTCCGGTTGAACCTGGTTGTTTAGCTTACGAATGATTCGTTTTATTTTTGTCGCTACATCATCCAGGTTTTGTATGCATCCTCTTTTTATGGAAGAAAGAGAATCCTCTTTTTCGATAGCCTGAATAGTGATTGTGTTATCGCTATTACGCTGACCGATAACTCCTACAATTTTAGAAGTTCCCAGGTCAAAAGCTGCAAAATAATTGTCAAGTTTCATAAGTTTTCTCTATTTACTTTGAAC
>JBOFDD010000146.1:0-16476 GCA_051646645.1 Bacteroidales bacterium
TCTGTCTTTTCATATTTTACAATATCAAAATTATCCATTAAAATCTCTGGAAGTATATCGCGTAGAATATTGTCTGCTTTCATGGTGTAAAGATAACACTAAAAAAACACTGCACCAACCGGATTTATCCGCTGATCCGAAAATGACAAACGGTAAGATGCTTTTCCAGTAACTGAATAGTCTGATCAGATATTGGATAGGATGATTGCATGGTTTTAATAATGGTAGTCATATTTATCTAATGATCTTTTGGACTCAGATACATCAGGTCTCTACGGAGATAGCTGACGGATCCTGATTATTTAAATGTATAGATTTTAATTTACTTATAAAAACGCATATAAACAAAAAGAGCCTCAGAATAATCTGAAGCTCTCTTTGTACCCGGAGTGGGACTTGAACCCACACAGCCGTTATGGCCACAGGATTTTAAGTCCTGCGTGTCTACCATTTCACCATCCGGGCAGACCTTGAGCGGAAGACGGGACTCGAACCCGCGACCCTAACCTTGGCAAGGTTATGCTCTACCAACTGAGCTACTTCCGCGTTTTGTTTTGTTATCACCTGTTGTGTTGTGATTACGTGTGCAAAGGTAGGGCTTTTTTTTAAACCTGCAAATTTTGCGACAACTTTTTTTTGAGTTGTAATAGCTGTTTTTATGCTGCTTTTAGTGTAATAATCTGATACGATGATAGATAAACAGAAATAAAATAATTGATTTTTTTTTCATCAGAGCGATAAAAAAAGAGTCATGCCGCCGGCATGACTCTTAACTAAAGAAGATAATGTGTTTTTACAAAATAGAATTTGATCTAAGATCAAAAAGAAAGCGTTCAGGTTATCTTAAAATCCGGGATTTTGAACAAGTCCCGGGTTTACATCCGTTTCAGATTGAGGTATTGGGCAAATAATGTCGAATGCATCTGGTTTACGCATTTCAGCTGTATTCCATGATGGAACTTCTTTATTGTTACGAACCAGGTCAAACAGACGATGGTTTTCGCAGAACAACTCAATACGACGTTCAGCAAGGATATCATCAATAGTGATATTTTGTTTAGCAACAAAACCACTCTCAAATCTTGATTCTCTCACTTCGTTGTAGTATTGGTCTGCTTTATCTTGTTGTCCAAGTTTTAAAGCTGCTTCAGAAGCAATGTAGTAAACTTCAGCCAGACGAATAATCTTAGGATTGTTTACATACATTTTATTTGTAGCATCCGGACGACCTTTATACTTTTTAGTAAACCATCCGGTATAACTGTCTTTTGTTTCCTGATCTATCATTGTCTTACGAATATCTGTTCCTTCTTCCATATTATTGAAGATAGACAGAATTTCGTCATTTACACCAACTTCAGCATATCCGTTGATTGATGTAAATCCACCAAGAGATGTACGTTGTGGGTTGTTTTTAATATTATCAGTTGTGTATACCTCAAACAAAGCCTCGTCAGAGTCCTGCTCAGTCCAGGCTTTGGCATAATTTGTCGTATTGTACAATGCTGCGCTACTGTTGTTAATTACAGCTTCGGCATTTTTCAATGCTTCTGCCCAGTTGCCATAATAAAGCTGAACACGGGCAAGTAAAGCCTGAGCCGCATATTTATTAATACCACCTCCGATATGTTTCTCAGGAAGCATTGGTATCGCTTTTTCTAAATCAGAAATAATGAAGTCGTAAGATTCTTTTAGTGTAGAACGAGTGAATTTCTCGAATACATTAAATACGCGGTCATTAATTACGATACCTGAATTTTGTTTATTAATATCAACCCCATTCACAGTCGGAATCTGAGCATAAAGGCGAGCCATATCAAAATGAAGAAGAGCTCTGGTTGCTATAAGCTGTCCGGTAATAACTTTAGCATCTTCTTTATCTCCAAATTTCTCACCAGCCTGAAGAGCCTGATTAGCCCAGGCTGAAGAGATTGAAAGCCATTGGTAAAACCCTTTAGCCTGATGCTGCTGCTTGTTTAGAGCAAAGTTTGTGATTTCAGAAATCTGATTACTGTTATTAATCACTTTTGTATCCCCACCTTTACAATCAGCATATAGTCCCAGTGATCCGGCATGCAGATATTGAGAATATGACATTCTCTGATATATACCATTCAGTGCTTTTTGGTAGTCACTGATCGTTTCAATAGCCATATCTGTCGGTAATGAAGTCGACGGAGCTGTATTTAAGTCGTCTGAACATGCAGAGAAAAGCAGTGAAGCGCTTAATGCTGTCAGAATATATATTTTTTTCATTGTGGTCAGGTTTATAACTTTCCCTTTTCAAAATCGAAAAGGGAAAGTGTTATAATGAACTATGATCTTATTCTCTTAAAGATTAGAATGCAACGTTTACACCAAACGAAACTGTGCGTGCCAGTGGCGTGTCTCCAGTGCGATAACCATTCAACGGAACTTCTAATTCCATGTTTTTAGTAGCTGCATACAGATAGCATAGGTTAGATGCTGATACATTGAAAACTACATTGCTAAGTTTCATTTTTGAAACTAAAGAACCTGGTAGCTGATAAGAGAAGCCAACCTCTTTCAGACGGATAAAGTCTGTAGATTTAATGTAGCGACTTGAAAACAGGTCAGACCCGGTTGATGCCAGTGTTGGACGAGGGTTATCTACGATATCGCCAGGTTTAGTCCAGTAGTTTCCGGCAACATCTTTAGAGATATTTGTTCCTGTACGACGACCATCGTTGTGCATGAAATATTCAGGATAATTGAATAAATGCCCGCCAAACTGATAAGTCAAAAGTACGTTTAATCCAAAACCTTTGTATGATAAAGTGTTGTTAAGAGCTCCTGATACGCTTGGATATGCTTTAGCAACGATTGAGCGTTCTGCTGCACTTGCGCTGTTTACAACATTATCAGCAGAATATGGTTTTGTCGGATCTTTCAGGAATTCAGCTTTACCTGTTTCTGCGTTTACGCCTACATAAGTAGGGAAATAGAATGAGTAAAGATCTTTACCTTCTTCATATCTGTAGAAGTCACCATCACCCATGTTCATAGGTGTTCCACCAGGTAATTTTTCAACTGTTGCTTTCAATGTTGACAGAGAGAAGTCTGCACCCCAGCGAACTTTTGATTTCAACATGTCTGTACCATGAAATTCAAATTCCACACCTTTGTTTGAGATTTCACCTGCATTTTTCAATACCGATGTGAACCCTGTTGAAGCTGATACAGGAACTTCCATAATCAGGTTGTCTGTATACTTGTTGAAATATTCAAGAGTGAAAGCAAAGCGCTCAGCTAATGTAATGTCAATTCCTGCATTGAAGTTTTTGCTTCTTTCCCATCCTAAGTCTTTATTTTCAGGCTGGTATGGATAGATTGCAGCATTACTTCCATAGATTCCATCAAACATATACAAAGCAAGGTGTCCGTAGAATGAATCCGGCAGACGTCCGTTTGTACCATATGAAGCACGAAGTTTACCGTCAGTCAGTAATTCATTTCCCTGAAGGAATGATTCCTGAGTGAATCTCCATGAACCTGAAACAGAATAGAATATACCAGTTCTTTTGTCAGCACCAAGCTGAGAAGAACGGTCAGCACGGATATTTGCTCCTATGTAATATTTGTTGTCAAAGTTGTAGTTAACATTAGACAAGAATGATTGAAGGAAGCTATTGTCTGTTTGACCTAATGCTCTTGATGGAGCCCCAACTGAAAGGTCAGGCAGTTTGTCTGTTGAATAGTTTGTAACAGCAGCCTGTGTATATCTTCTGTTATATTTCTGAGCTTCATAACCTGCTAATGCGTCAAGGTTGTGTTTCTCATTAAATGTTTTTGTGTATTGGAAAATATTCGATGAAGTCAAAGTAAGAACTTTGTAGTCATCAGTCTGTCCCATACCTCCAACGTTCATTCCGTCAATTGAGTTAGGTCCCCAGTATTCATTAATAAATGCGTTACTGAAGTCTAATCCGTTAGTTGATCTGAATTGTAAATCTTTTGTGAATTTCACAGTGAAGTTTACATTTCCAAGAGCACGGTAGTTCTCAGTTTTAAGGAATTTGTCTTTTCCATTTAATTCATAGTAAGGATTGATACCACGACCCATCAAAGTCTGGTTGTATTCCCCGTTGTCATCTTTCAAAAGTTTTGTCGGATTTGATTGTTGCAGCAATCCAAGAGGTGAAGCATAACCAATTCCCTGCTCCTGATTAGACTGGTCGCGATATCCGTTTTGTTTCGTATACGAAAGTTGAGCTTTCATACCCACGTCTAACCATTTTGCAACTTCATTATTTGAGTTGATGATTCCTGAATAACGTTCGAAGTCTGTTCCGCGTGCAAGACCTTCGATATTCTGATAGCCTAAACTTGTATAGAATTTACTTTTTTCAGATCCTCCCGAAACAGAAAGCTGGTAGTTTTGCTCCATACCATGTTTGTAGATATAATCTCTCCAGTCTTCTCCGTTTGTGCGTGTAAGACCGCGTTTTGCCATCTGATCATCTGCGTATTTTTCAGCACTGTCAAATCCGCTAATACCACCATTGTCGTTGTAATAGTTGATAGTTGCAGCTCTTGAATAATCGTAGTATTCGGTACCATTCATAATTTCATATGAATTTGTAGCCATTGATGATACTCCGTAGTTTGCTTGTAGGTTTACATTTACCTTTCCGGCTTTACCGCGTTTTGTTGTGATAATGATTACCCCGTTCGCAGCACGTGATCCGTATAGTGAAGCAGCAGCAGCATCTTTCAATACTGTTAGCGATTCGATATCATTCGGATTCAATGAGCTAAGAATGTTTGAGGAAGCACGGCTGTTGAAGTTTCCGTTGTCCACCGGTACACCATCAATTACATAAAGTGGAGATGTAGATGATGAGATAGAACCAATACCACGAACCTGAATTTCACCAGCTGATCCCGGGTCCCCTGTTGTTGAAGCAACACGTACACCTGAAACTTTACCTGCTAGTGCTTTGTCTACAGACTCTACGCTTGGTACGTTTAATGATTCAGATTTAACATTGGATGCAGAACCTGTGAAAGATGATTTTTTAGCTGTACCGTATGCTACAACAATGACTTCGTCCAGAGCCTGGCTTGCTGAAGAAAGGATAATGTGCATGTTTTGTTTTGCCGTTTCCTCCTTGGGTTGAAGCCCTACATACGAAATTACTAAAGTTTTTGAGTCTCCGTTAGGAATTTCTAATGTGAATTTCCCATCAAAATCAGTAACAGTTCCGATCGTCGTTCCTTTTACAACAATAGAAGCTCCAATTACTGGTAACTTATCTTCTGCCGAAATCACCACCCCGGATGCTTTCGTTTGTGCAGCAAGATAACCAATGCCTATTATAAGGCATGCTAGTACACAAGTCAATCTTCTCATAAATCAACAATCTTGCATTAATTAAATTTTTACACTCATATGTTTCGTTTGCAAAAGTAGTGGATATATTTTAACATCAAAACTGCTTTATTTGAATTGTGGGTTAATTCAAAATCCATGCCATTATGTTAGCAATTTGTGAACTAATTTGCCTCTATGTGCTGTAATATACCTGTATTTGACCTTTTTATTGGATCATATTGTTATTTTCAGGCTCGGGTTGTCTTACTGTTTGTGTTTGTGTTTTGTATAACTTAATTTTGGAATCTATTTTGCTTTTTGTATGTTAAATTTGTTATGGTTAATGAGTTTGATTTTATCCTTTTAATATATTATGATAGCAGGTTTTTTTAATATTCTGTTTTAAGCTTTACAGTTTTATTAATGGATTTGTTTTTTAATGGTTTGGTTTTTAGCGCTTTGGTTGGTTTTTTGGTTCTTTGGTGTTTACCTTTAAATTACGCTAACCTTTTTTTTGTTTAGCATATTGATATCTGTTTTTTTTAATGGGCGAATTTGAAGCTTGTGATTTTATGGTATTAATATACGTGTTTATTTTTATATTTATACATATTTATATGCGTTGTTATGTTGTGCAACATGTTGAAATAAAGGTTATGAATAATGTTTGGTTAAATTATTATAAAATAGTGTATTGGGGAGATATTTTTACAGAATGAGCTGTTATACTTAATTTATGTGTCCCGTTTTTTTTATTGATTAAATTGATAGTTTTGCATTTTTTAAACTAGTTCTGGCGGATTGTTATTCATTTTTTGTCTTCATGTATTATACTGAAACTAAAAAAACAGGTTTGGTGATAATTTGTAATAAGAAACCCGCTATTGCAGATTGGTGAAATTTGCAATAGCGGGTGATGTTATTTTATAAGCGATAACCACGGATGGCTCTGGCTATAAATTCTAAATGAGATTGAGCTGTCTTTTTTCCACCTCTGGCTCCTGTAGAGGATTGGAAAGCCATATCAGATGTTTTTTTGCTTCCAAGAATCTGTCGCAGTAATGTGTCAGGACACATGTAATTACACATTAGCATTTTTATACCGTTCTTTTCAGTCAGTTCTTTATTGTAGCTTTCATTTTTCGGATCTTTGATATAGGATGCCAGACCCGGCGCAAGCATAATACCTTCCTCCTCTGAAGCAAATACCAGAACATTAGATAACCCAAAGCTGGCTTTCAGATTCTCACGATATTTTTCAAAATCAGGAAAATCAATATAAAATGCTTCGAAATCAGGATAGCATAACAATGTTTTGCGACCGGCTACAGATTTGAATTTTTCGAAAGCATCTGCATATCCTTCTTTTTTTTCTTTATAGGATTCAACCTCTTTAGCAAAGTTTTCGCTGTCTGAAATAATCAGAGAGTTTGTTATAAACCAGCGATTGTCAAAAAGGGTAAGAGAGGTTTCAATTGAATCGCCCTTACGGAATTCCATATTTGAAGGTAAGTCTGCTTTTGCTATCTTAATCTTCTCATCACTCACAGAGGATAAGGTCAGGTGTGTTTTTGTATCACTTACGATCAGATAAGTTGCTTTCTTACGGGTTTGAATATTTTCGAATCTTTTTGCTTTGCGGGTATCCAGTTGTTCTGCAATCAGGCTTGCCCATTCGTTTACATACAGAGCCAAAGGTCCGCAAGGCGATGTTTGAATAAGTTCTTTCTGATATCCGTAAGCCAGACGCTGGATTTCATCCAGGCTTAAAATTCCGGCATAAGGTTTCAGTAAAGCATTGATTTGTGCATCTCTTTTCGCAACAGATTCCGAAAACAGATACGAACAAGTGTAAATCCAGTAAGCGAAATCCTGAAATACTCCAATGTCAGTGCAGTCAATCATTGAAGATATATACGCATTAAGTTCTTCATTCTCAGGAGCTATTTCGTAATAGTCAAGAAGAAGTTTATAGAACGTAGTTGCAATATGCAGAATATAAGGATCAGCAGGATCAATAACTGTTCCTTCTTTAACATTGCGCTGCAAAGTATACCATACAATAAACATCAGATCCTGAATGTTAACCTCTCCTTCAATATAATCGTTATCAAGATCATAGAATGGTACCTTTTTGCCATACTCGGCTTCATATCTGGCCGTGAAAGCATTCCATAAAGAAGGGCTTGAAATAATATCTTCCAGATAAGCGGCAGCATTGATTGCACAAATGCGTAATGCTCCTTTTTCAACATTAGGAAGGGATTTTAATTTCTTGATTGATTTGTAAAGGTTGTTGGCAACGTCGACAAAGAAAGGGTCTGACTGACAACTCTTTTGGAAAGGATGAATGGCAGCCCAGTCGTTGTTAAATATGCGATCCTGTAAACTCATACTTATTTAATACAGATTTTATATATGTTAGTTATTTGTTTTAAAAGAATGCAGAACAGTTGCTTAATCTTGCATTTTTAGTTCTGCCAGATATAGATAGTGCTCGTCTTCGTAGATCTTATTGCACGAAAAACCAGCGCGGGAAGCATAATCGGATAGCGTATCAAAATCGATAAACAACCAGTTAAACTTAGTCCCTTTCATCTTACCGAAGTCCATGCGATAGATTACTTCTCCATAATAATCGGCATTCAGATCAATAAGGGCACTTCCGTCTTCATCTTCAAACATATATATAATATTAGAAGAATCAACCAGGATAGATCCGCCTTCATTTAATAACTCCTTGGCTTTCTGGAAAAAGTTAGGGAGATTTTTCACCTTCTCTACGATTCCGATTCCGTTCATCAGCATCAGAATAGTATCGAATTTTTCGTCAGAATAGAAATCAAAAAAATTACGTGTAGTTACCTGCTTAACCCCTCTCCTGAGCATTACATCAGTTGCTCCTTGTGATAAGTCAAGAGCTACTACATCCATTCCCTGCTCCTGAAGGTAAAGAGCATGGCTGCCTGCTCCAGCACCTACATCGAGGGTGCGGCCTTTGCAATGTTTGAGTGCTTCTTTTTCAACAAGAGGCATATCTTCATATTCACGAAAGAATATTGAAATATCCCATTTCTCTGTTTCTGCAATGTCACTCCATACATTGAATCTGGTCTTTCTGTCGCCATCAAGCCATGCAATCAGCCCTTTTCCATAAGCATCAGGGTCTACCGTATATTTTGATTTACTCATAATCTGGTTATTAATTTGAGCTACAAAGTTACCCATTTCTTACGAAAAAGCGAACCTGTTTTCATTTGTTATCTAAAATAGCCTGTTTTATTCGTTTAACAATTTTCGGCCCGTTGTAGATAAAAGCACTATAAATCTGAATAAGATCAGCTCCGGCTTCAAGCATTTCTTTAGCATCCGATTCGTTCAAAATACCTCCGGCTCCGATGATTGTGATTTTATTAGAAAAATTCTTCTTAAGTAAAGATACAGCATGTAGAGATCTGTTTTTTAAAGGGTGGCCACACAGAGCACCATTCCCCACAGACTTAATTTCATCTTCAGAAGATGCGGTCAGACCCTCTCTCTGCATACTTGGTCCTGTAGCGGTAACTCCATCAATGTGCATTTCAAAACAAAGTTGTCCGACACTCAATATTTGCTCATCACTGTAATCAGCCGGTATCTTCAGAAATATAGGTCGGTATATATCCTGCTTATCTCTGAAAGAGGTGAGTTTGTATATCACTTCGCGAAACCAGGTTTGGGAATCATCCGTTAACAGATCTGCAGGTGTTGCCGGCGTATTTAATGTGAAGTAGTCAACATAATTATAATAATTCCTGAAGCAGTACAGAAAGTCCTTCCAGGCATTTTCCGGACTTGTATTGTCGTTTTTATTAATGTTGACACCCAAAATCAGATGTTTAGCCCGGTCTTGTTTCATAATCCGTTCCAGAATATGATCAGCACCCTGATTGTTAAATCCGGTACGTGAAACTAAAGCTTCATCTTTTGGCAGACGAAATATTCGTGGCGGGTTATTTCCTGTCTGAGGCAGAGGAGTGATCGTGCCGATTTCAACAAACCCAAATCCGAAGCAGGAAAATGCATCAATTGCCTCTCCGTTTTTATCAAACCCGGCAGACAATCCGATCGGGTTGATAAAGCATAAGCTGTCTATTTGTTTTTCAAGACGTTTGTCTTTACAGCTAAAGATATCGCAAACATAATTACGCATCCATTTATTTCTTTCCAGAACTGAAAGATAGGAGATCATATCGTCATGAATTCTCTCCGGATCTGTTTTGAATAAGAAAGGTCGTATAATCGATTTATACATATACAGAGTGTTTAGTTTATTGTTCTTATGTATAAACAAACCAGCATTTGATTTGGATATATACTTATCTGCACTTTATGTTTATTTATCTGATATTTATTCGAATTGATATCGGATAAATATCAATACTATTTTGTAGCTTAGCGGCGTTACGATAAAAAATATAAACCATAAAACACAATAGATATGGAAAAAGAATTAGCCAGAAAGCTGATAAACTTTGTTGGGGAAAGCCCATCCACTTATCATGCTGTCGAGACAGTAAAAGAACATCTGTTAGCTCATGGATTTACCCAGCTTAAAATGGGGGATGCATGGAAAATAAAACAAGGAGGTAAGTATTTTGTAAAGAAAAACCATTCTTCCATTTTTGCATTTGTTCCCGGACAAGGGGATGTTGCAGAGGAAGGATTTAAAATGATATGTGCTCATGCCGATTCACCGTCATTCCGCATTAAGCCAAATGCCGAAATGAGTGTTGAAGGCCGTTATCTGAAATTAAACACGGAGGTATATGGCGGACCGATCCTTTATACCTGGTTTGATCGCCCGTTGTCACTGGCAGGACGTGTGATCCTGAAAAGTAATGACCCGTTAAATCCGAATACAGCACTGATCAATATTGATCGTCCGCTTTTGATTATACCGCATCTGGCTATTCATTTAAACAGAGCGGTGAATGAGGGGGTAAACATCAGTAAGCAAAAAGACATGCTTCCTGTAATTGCGCTGATTAACGAACATTTTCAGAAAGAAAATCTGTTAGTACGATTGATCGCTAACGAGCTGGAAGTTGAGCCTGAAGAAGTTCTGGATTTTGATCTGACACTTTATGATTATGCTAAAGGTGAATTGGTCGGACTGAATGAAGAGTTTATTTCATGTGGTAAACTTGATGACTTAGCAATGGTTCATGCAGGGATGAAGGCGCTTTTAAACTCAGAATCCTGTGCAAAAACAAAAGTACTTGCAATTTTCGATAATGAGGAAGTGGGAAGCGGAACCAAGCAGGGAGCTGCATCACCTGTTCTTAAGAATATTCTCGAACGAATGACTTATGCTTTAGGCGGAACAATGGATGATTTCTATCGTGCGATCGATCATTCGTTTATGATTTCGGCAGATATGGCTCATGCTTTACATCCAAACTATCCAGAGAAGCACGATCCTACTAATCATCCGTTAATGAATGGTGGGCCGGTAATCAAAATTCATGCGAATCAAAAGTATGTATCGGATGGCGATTCGACAGCTGTCTTTGAAACGATTTGCAAACTGGCTGGTGTTCCTTGTCAGAAATTTGTTAATCACTCCGATATGGTAGGCGGTTCTACTCTTGGAAATATCCTGCTTACTCAGATGGAGATGCGAGGTGTGGATATCGGAAATCCAATGTGGGGAATGCATTCAGTACGTGAAACCGCAGGGGTGACAGATCATGCTTATGCAGTGAGAGCTTTTACAGAGTTCTATAATTTGTAAATATATCAGGAGCTATTTCTGTCTGACCACAGAAGTAGCTCTTTTTGTTTTTATCAGATTGTATAAAATACCTTGAATAATGAACCTAACTCCTGACTCATTAGTTATAACTTGAAGAGAAAAAGATTTAATTAACTATCGTCTTAAAGCATTATTTATGGAAAAGAAAAAATCAGATATAGGTTTAATAGGGTTAGCCGTCATGGGTGAAAACCTGGCTTTGAATATGGAAAGCAAAGGGTTTCAGGTTTCTGTTTATAACCGTAGCCGGATTGGAGAAGAAGGTGTTGTTCACCACTTCTTGTCTCATAGAGGAAAAGGTAAGAAGTTTCTGGGATTCGAGGATATTGCCTCTTTCGTTCAATCTCTTGAAATGCCACGCAAAGTGATGATGATGGTACGGGCCGGTTCACCGGTAGATGAACTTATAGATAAGTTGCTACCATTTATGGCTCCCGGAGATGTGATTATTGACGGAGGAAATTCTAACTATGAAGATACAGAGCGACGTGTTGCTTATGTCGAATCTAAAGGGCTTTACTTTATTGGTGCAGGAGTTTCCGGTGGCGAAGAGGGTGCACTCAACGGACCGTCGATTATGCCTGGCGGATCAAAAGAAGCATGGCCTTTAGTTCAGGATATATTGCAAAAAATAGCCGCGAAGGCTGAAGATGGATCTCCTTGCTGTGAGTGGATTGGAGGCGGAGGGTCCGGGCACTTTGTGAAAATGGTTCATAACGGAATCGAATATGGCGATATGCAGTTAATTGCAGAGGCTTACTTTGTGATGCGTGAACGTTTTGATCTGACAAATGATCAGATGGCCGATTATTTTCATCAATGGAATAAAGGGAAATTACAAAGTTATCTGATAGAAATAACAGAAGATATTCTCAGATATAAAGATGAAAACGGAGAATATATGCTGGATCAGATTCTGGATGCAGCAGGTCAGAAAGGTACAGGTAAATGGTCTGTAATCAACGCAATGGAATTGGGCTTACCGCTTAATCTGATTGCTACTGCTGTTTTTGAACGAAATATATCTGCGCGTAAATTTATTCGTGAAGCAGCTGCCGACACCTATAAGCCTCAGCGGCATCCGAAGATTGAAATCTCTGAAGAAGCGCTTAAAGAAGTAGAAAATGCATTATATGCTTCTAAACTGGTTTCTTATGCACAAGGATTTGAATTGCTCGGAATCGCATCAGAACACTATAACTGGCATTTGAATATGTCTACGATTGCCCGTATCTGGAGAGGCGGATGTATTATACGTTCCGTATTCCTTAATCGTATTGCGGAAGCGTATGAGAAAAATATGTCTCTTACAAATCTGTTACTTGCTCCTTATTTCAAGAAAGAGATTGAGGCTGCTAAATATAGCTGGAAAGCAATGATTGCTCATGCTGTAGACGAAGAACTGGCTGTACCTGCATTCTCATCAGCACTTCAATATTTTTATTCCCTGACTACACGCTCGTTGCCGGCTAACCTGATACAGGCTCAGCGCGATTATTTTGGTGCCCATACTTTTGAACGTATCGATCAGCCCCGGGGAGTATTTTTTCATGTTAACTGGACCGGTAAAGGTGGTGATACTAAATCCGGAACTTACAATGCTTAACTTATGAATATGACAAAACCTGAAAGTCAGATTCTGGTTATTTTTGGAGGATCCGGGGATTTGACTAAAAGAAAGCTACTACCTTCTTTATTTCATTTATATTGTGAAAAAAGAGTGCCCTCTCATTTTGCAATATTAGGTGTTGGAAGGACAAAATATACAGACGATACTTATAGAGAGCTGGTTTTAACTCAGCTTAAAAAGGATGATTCGATAGCTGTTGATGAACGTTTGAGTGAATTTATTAAATCCGTTTATTACGAGTCTATAAATCCGGCAGATGATGATCAATATGAACAGCTGAAAGCGAAACTTCACTCTATAGATCGGTTAATCGGGAATAAAGGTAACTACCTGTATTATCTGGCTACTCCTCCTTCTTTATATGCCAAAATTCCGTTATGTCTGAAAAAAGTAGGCCTTAACATAAATGAAGGCGATGAAGGAATGAAACGCATTATTGTGGAAAAACCTTTTGGATATGATTTAGAATCAGCTTTAAGTCTTAATGAGGTTTTTTCATCTGTATTTGATGAAAGTCAGATATTCCGCATTGACCATTTTCTTGGGAAAGAAACGGTTCAGAATATAATGGCATTGCGTTTTGCTAATGGTATTTTAGAACCTTTGTGGAATCGTAATTATATAGACAGAGTAGAGGTTACAGCTGTTGAGAGTCTTGGCGTTGAAGAGCGTGGTGCATTCTACGATAATGTAGGAGCACTTCGTGATATGGTACAGAACCATTTGATCCAGCTCGTTGCATTAACAGCACTTGAACCTCCGGTAGCATTTAATGCAGATAATTTCAGAAATGAAATTTTGAAAGTATATCAGGCGCTCCGGCCTCTTACAAAAAGTGAGATTGAACATCAGGTTGTACGCGGACAATATATGGCATCCAAAACCCGCTTCGGAGACATTGCTGCTTACCGGAATGAACCTCATGTTTCGCCTGAATCGCGCACAGAGACGTTTGTCGCAATGAAGCTCTTTATTGATAACTGGCGATGGGAGGGAGTACCTTTCTACATCCGTACCGGTAAAGAAATGCCGACAAAGGTTTCTGAAATAGTGATTCATTTCAAATCAACACCTCACTCCATGTTTAAGAGCGAGAAACACCAGAAGGTATATAATCGTTTGATTATTCGTCTTCAACCCAACGAAGGTGTGGTTTTGAGATTAGGAATGAAAGTGCCGGGGTCGGGATATGAAGTAAAAGATGTATCTCTTGATTTTACGTATGATAAATTAGGAGGTGTACCCGCAGGCGATGCTTATGCACGTCTTCTTGAAGATTGTATGAAAGGCGATGCTACCTTGTTCACTCGTAGTGATGCCGTTGAGGCGAGCTGGAAGTTTTTCGATCCGATCATTCATGAATGGGAAACGAATATGTCAATACCATTGTATGGCTATCCGGCCGGAACATGGGGACCATTAGAGTCTGATTCTCTTATGGCACATGATCAGCAGTGGACAAATCCATGTAAGAATCTTACAGATACTGATCTGTATTGTGATTTGTAAGTGATAGAAAGAATTTGATGTTGCAGTAAGTTATTGATATCGCTTAAATGATGAGGTCATCTTGACTTTTGGGCGTTAATTAATTTTAGTCTGTTTCCAAAAGTCGAGACGACCTCGATAAATAAGAAATTTAATATTGAAATAAATGAAAGTATTTATTAATCCATCAGCAAGGGAGACAGCTGTAGCTGTAACCCGGCGTTTATTGACTGCTTTGCAGGAGTCAAAAGAAGAATTCTTTCATTTAGCCATATCAGGAGGATCCACACCGCTTCAGCTATTTCATTTGTGGGCAAATGAATATAATGATATGATCCCGTGGGAAAAGATTCACTTATATTGGGTAGATGAACGTTGTGTAGCTCCCGATGATCCGGAGAGCAATTATGGCGAAGCGAAGAAAGCATTTTTAGATCGTGTTCCACTATTGGTTACTCATATCCATCGTATTAATGGCGAAAGCATACCTTCTGAAGAGGCAGCACGCTATTCGTCATTAGTAAGTATAATTTTACCAATGGAAGGCGGTATTCCTATTTTTGATATGGTGATACTTGGTGTTGGAAACGACGGGCATACGGGATCAATATTTCCTGATCAGGATAATCTCTTTCATTATCCATCCGGATATGCAGTTTCGCGCAATCCATATTCAGGACAAATGCGAATAACCATGACCGGCGAAACAATGATGCGTGCAAAATGCTTATTGTTTCATGTAGTCGGACAAGGGAAAAAGGAAATATTGCCTTTGGTTATTGGTAATGCAGAGATGGATCCTGTATTACCCGCAGCTTATATCTCTCATGATGCAAAGAATTGCGAATTCTTTATTGATAAAGGAGCTGCTGAGTTAATCCCCGAATTGTAAATCAGCTCAGGCATTCTGCTTTTCTGGTTTGCTTGCGTCTTCATAAAGCATAAAAATGCATTATGTAATACAAATAAAAAAGTCATATCAGAAATAATTAAAACAGTTTCTTACTTTTGCACAAATATCAAAAAACAGCTGAAATGGAAAGAACATTTAAACTCAGAATTGAGGAATTCTGGAAAAAGTTCCAGGTCAAAGAATTAGAGTTATACCAGATGATCCAGTCACAGGATGATCCGGAAGCCATTATGTCACGTATGCAGGAACTTTTAGATGTTGCTTTCGATTCTGTCTATTTTGAACTGAGTCTTCAGGATAAGAAATGCGAAATCATACTTACCCCTGAAGGGAACAGAGTGAAATGGATTCTGTACTATTACTGGATGAAAATGGCTCCCGCAGAATTAAGCATCCGCTGGAATTTCTATGCTGCAAAACCTCCGGTAGCCGAGGCACTGCCTGTAAGTTTCAATATGTATGATATTGAAGTATCGGATACTGATTTTGATATCTATGCTGAGGTGAACCGCTCAAGTTCAGTGATAGATCTGTATGTTCATGCACCTAAATTTGATTCATGTACAGATCAGCAAAAGTATACAATTTTATATGTTTTACTTGAGCATTATCTGGGCGAAATTAATCTGATGGAGTATATCGGAGAAATTACATTTATTGAAAAAGATGAAGAAGAAGGCTCTAAAGTGGATGCCTTGGATCTTCGTTCTTTCTTAAATGAACATATAGATAGGAATAAATGGCTTTCAATTGATAAACCAACAGATTGTTTTAGTACTTATTCAATGGATCCGGTTGAAGAGGATACGCTTGACTTGAGAGAAGATGTCATTGCAGGTAACTCATCATGTATCCCGGTGATCAACGAATATTACAACGATGATCCTACTGCTTTCCGTTTTGCAATGGAAAATGGCGCATTGATCGGATTCTTCTATTATGACAATACGCGTTTTACTCCGCAGACATCAGTCGCTTTCCGTGAAGAAATGACCGAAAAATTGCTTGAGTCAACAAAAGGGATGAATATTGTTGATGTTATCGGAGGAGCAACCGGTCTGGATTATTCCTATCTGGATGTCATTGTTTATGACTTTGAAGCCTTCCGGCCGATTGCCAAAGAACTGCTTGAAATCTATGATTTTGATGAATCAGGTTTTTCTGAGTTTGTACGAGGTGGAGATATAGAGCTATAGTACTCTGTATATATAATATAACATAGAGGATGTCACTGCTTACCCGGTGACATCCTCTTTTTAGTATGTCGGGCATGGTATTAAGCTAGCAGGATGTAAGTTCCTGTATGTGCCGAG
>JBOFDD010000147.1:0-1676 GCA_051646645.1 Bacteroidales bacterium
GCAAAAGACAATGCTGGATTGTTTGCCCGAATTATCGGAAAGATTAGTGCATTTACAATCCTGCAATATATAAATAAGATCAACAACAAACCTATTGGTAGAGTTAAGTACGCACTAAATTAATTCCGCCAACGGGTAACTATATAAGTTCCTGTACGGTCATGTATCGGAATTATATAAATGGAAAGCTTCCGGAGTGGTATGCAGATGTAACAACAAACGATCTGCCATTGAATCTCATTATGGCTAATGAAGGTGATATTCACTTTATACCTTCGGTTATGTCGGTCTATCGTAAAGAATATGGAAATAGTGAGTTCGCCGGAGCAACAGAGATTACCCGTTTAAGAAATACGCTTTATTCGAGATATCCATTGCTAAATGATCCGCGTTGGTCTGAAGAGGTTCGTATGTTAATGAAAGAAACCTGTGCGATTTATCTTTATAGATTAATAGACTTGTATAAGAAAGCGGCTGATATATCAAATGCAGAATTAAATATTGAGCATCTGATTCAGCTCGAATTGTCAGATGAACAGCTTGCTATTGCTTATCAGAAAGCGATTATACCCCCGGTATTAATTCAATATAAAGGATGGAAAAAAGCTGCATCCTGTCTTTCAAGGCGATTGAGTCGTTTGGTTCCGATAAGTATATTTAAAATAAAGGTAAGCTTATTGTTCAGCTTACCTTTATTTTCTTATAATCTCAGCGTTATTCCGATACTTGGGAGGATCGTGCCTCCTTCTTGTTTAATGCGTTTCATGATGTAACGCTGTTCATTCAAAGGTGCAGTTGGGTTTTCAACTACTCCTGTACTTAGCAACGCATCCGGATCCTTGTATTTCATATTAAATGCATTTTGTAAATCAAGATAGATGCCAAGCATGATTCCTTTTTTCATAAAGAAGTATTTGTCGACTCTCAAATCTACCTGATTAAACGCGCTTAGACGTTTAGCATTATACTCATTATAATCTAATACAGGTCTTTGTGTTGCATCCCAGTTGACTTTAAGGGAGGAGGTTTCCAGATCAAAAGGTGTATACGGAGCTCCACCTACAAGCCTGTATTTCATTGCTAGTTTCCAGTTCTTTTTAAGCTCATATCCGGCAGTAAGTGTAAACAGATACTTATTATCCCACGATGAAGGGATGTAATCATTGTTTCGGGGTGAATAATTTTCACTTCTCACCCACGTATAAGCAGCCATCAGATTCAGACCTTTCAGATTACTGATGCGACCAAAAACTTCAGCACCATAGGAGCGCCCCTTCCCATTGCTGACTACTGGCTCGTTACCAAAAACACCATAATCATTTCCTTTTGAGAACAGCGGGATGGAGTCAATAAGAGAGATCATCATGTTGCCGTACTTCTTATAGAATCCTTCAACAGATACCTGTATGTTGCTTAGAATGGAGTACTCAAGTCCGACATTGATCTGGTCATTATAGAGCATCTTCAGATTATCTTTGTTCGCCAGCTCATTCTGAGTGTTCTTAAATCCCATAATCGTATAGGACGGAGTTTGGTAATTATAATGGTCCCCTAAATTTGGACAGTCGCTTAAGGTGGATATAAAAGTATTATATTTACCAAAAACGAAAATCAAATGAGAAGAAAAATCTCTCCATCACTAAAAGCAAAAGTAGCCTTAGAGGCAATGAAAGGAA
>JBOFDD010000148.1:0-1985 GCA_051646645.1 Bacteroidales bacterium
CCTATCTTGGAGCTGCAGCCAACCTTGAAGTAAAAGATCTGACTAAAGAAATGTTCTTAGGTTATGATTATTTCTTTATAGAAGGATATCTGGTACAATCTCCTGATTTCATCCGCCATGCCGTAAAAATGGCAAAAAGCGCCGGATGCAAAGTAGTACTGGATCTTGCCAGCTACAATATAGTAAAAGCAAACCATGCGTTCTTCGGCGAACTGCTTCAATCTACCGATATTGTTTTCGCCAATGAAGAAGAGGCTTTTGCCTATACCAACAGTGAACCGAAAGAGGCAGCACGCAAATTAGGAGAAATATGTCCGATTGCGGTTGTTAAGATTGGTCCACGTGGTTCTTACATTGCCTACAATAATGAAGTGATACACGCAACGGCGACAAAAGCCAAATGCATCGACTCTACAGGTGCCGGCGATCTTTATGCAGCAGGATTCCTTTACGGAATATCAAAAAACGTCCCTCTCCTTACCTGTGGCGAGATCGGTTCTCTTATTTCAGGTCATGTTATAGAGTGTATCGGCACAAAAATGAGCGACAAGGTATGGACATCCATCAAAAAGGATGTTGCCCGCATGCTTAATGCTGATCATATATAAAACAAAAGCGCTTTATATCGTTTCCGATATTAAGCGCTTTTGTTTAATAGGCCATTCCCACATCATATTTCAATATCGATATCGTATGATTTCCATCCGTTGATAAATACCTCAATATACATATTAGGATAAATATTAATTTCGAAAACAAATTGATCTTCTCTGTCAAGATCCTCCTGTGTATTATATTTCGGATGTTCAAGTATGGCTTTTATCAAATCAAGCGACATAAAGCTCTTATCAATATCGCCCTCATTTACTACAAGCTTTATCTTTTCATCCTTCAGCATTCGCAACATATTAAACTCATATTCAAAGTGCGATTCATTTTTCACATCCGGCAATGCAGTATATTTCACAGAGGGGGCATCCAGGCCTATGGAATTATCAAAATCATAGCGTGTATTGCGCGCAAGACAGTAAACCTCATAAGGCACCACTTGTTTCGCAACAACCCCTGCTCCATCCATTTTCTTAATAGCCACTTCAATCTTATGCGTATTCTTCATAAGATTGACCGTATATTCATGATACTGCCAGGGTTCTTTCCCCATGCTTACCAGATCAGCTTTGCCATAAAACAAGTTAGCCGGTTTATCTATAACAAGATATTCGCCATCATACACTCCTTTTTCATTAAGCATCAATCGGAAATCCTGCAAACGGGTAACACCTTTAATCAGTTTTTTTTCGTAAACATTCTTATCGGCATTAAGCATATGACAATAGGTATAATTCCATTGCGCATCCTCACCTCCCCACACAATAGCCGTGTACTCACCTTCAGGCAAACGCATCTGAAACTTATATGACTTATCTCCGAAAAATCCTGTATCGTCATATTCATCAAAGAAAAGGCCATCTGAATCAAAAAAAAGCACAGATATATAACCAATAGACTGATCAAACAAATCTACAGGCCGGCCACTCTCCCAGGACTTCGTGTTAAGTTCATATTTAAACATGAGAGATAAAGCCGAATCACATTGCGAATAATCTTCTTTTACACAACTCAGAGAAATCAAAGAGAGGCCAAGAAGTAGTATTTTTTTTATAGGGTTTAACATAAAACTGATAGTATGTAAGAAGCTGATAATAATATAATTTGCAAAGTAATAAAAAAATATCTTTTCTTTCAACCTTAAAATAATAAATTAATCTTCCCCATTAGCCATTAATCTAAAATTTATATTTTATGCAAAAGTAGCAGCTTATCTGCCTGCAGGTGGTCAATCCGAAAAAGCAAAAGAAAAGATTGACACATTCAGCGAAAGCGGAATGGATCTTAATCGTTTCGACATGGGCTGGAATCTGGGATTAGGACTTGAATTTGACCGTTTCCTTGTCGGAGTTGATTCACAATTCGGATTTGTTGAT
>JBOFDD010000149.1:0-11687 GCA_051646645.1 Bacteroidales bacterium
AACAAAATATAATATTATCTTTAACTGAAACAGGCTATGATCAATTTCCTGGATTTAAAGAAAATCAATAATCAAGATGAGCTCGAGCTTATTCATGCCGCTACAGATGTAATACGCTCCGGCTACTATCTTTTTGGAAAGCATACCCGGCTTTTTGAACAAACGTTTGCTGATTACACAGGAACGCAACATGCCATTGCCTGCGGAAACGGACTGGATGCTCTGCGTCTTATCCTGAAAGCTTATAAAGAACTTGGAAAGATTGATGATGGAGATGAAGTTATAGTTCCGGCTAATACATATATTGCAACGATACTGGCTATTAGCGACAACAACCTTACTCCGGTACTTTGCGAACCGGATGAAACCAGCTTCAACATTAATCCGGAAAAGCTCAGCGCTCTGATTACGCCAAAAACAAAAGCGATAATGCCTGTTCATCTTTATGGAAGAATTGCCCCGATGGATGAGATCTGCAGGATTGCACATATGCACAATTTACTTATCATAGAGGATAACGCACAGGCTGTTGGTGCATACGACTCTTTTTCGGGTAAAAAATCAGGAAGCTTAGGCAATGCAGCGGGACATAGTTTCTATCCGGGTAAAAATCTTGGAGCACTCGGCGATGCCGGAGCTGTCACCACTGATGATGATGAACTTGCTACCTGTATACGTGCACTTGCTAATTACGGATCACATATTAAATATGAAAACATCTATCAGGGCTTAAACAGCCGGATGGATGAAATTCAGGCTGCATTCCTGAATATAAAAATAAGGCATCTTGATGCAGACAATCAGCAAAGACGAAATGTGGCGCGATTATATACAGAAGGTATAAATCATCCCGACATAATTAAGCCTGAGGCTGTATACGGACAAAATCATATTTATCATCTCTATGTAATCCGGTCAAAGAACCGGGACGCACTCCAGAATTATCTGGCAGAAAAGGGTATACAGACTCTGATCCACTACCCTATTCCTCCTCATCAGCAGAAATGCTATAACGAGATGTGTAATCTATCTTTTCCTGTTACAGAAAAACTGAGTAAAGAAATTTTATCATTACCAATCTCTCCGGTAATGAACAGATCGGAGATTGACTATGTTATTAATACAGTTAACTGTTTCGCACAAAACAGCTAACACAAAATACAACACTATGACACAACACAAACATCCTGAGAATGATGATAAATACATTGGATTGACTGTGAATGAAGGTGTTTACTCGCCACCAACCGTTAATCCGTATTTAAACAGAAAAAGAAGGAAGAAATACACGGCTGATCAATATGTAGAAGGTATTCTTAACGGCGACATAACAATACTGAGTCAGGCTGTCACTCTCGTAGAAAGTGCGAATTACGAGCATCAGCAAATTGCTCAGGAGGTAATCGAAAAATGTCTGCCTCATGCAGGCAAGAGCGTACGCATCGGGATCACAGGTGTTCCGGGAGCTGGCAAAAGTACTTCTATTGATACGTTTGGTATGCATCTGATCGGACAGGGTAAAAAACTGGCTGTTCTGGCAATTGACCCAAGCAGTGAAAGATCAAAAGGGAGTATTTTGGGTGATAAAACACGGATGGAACAGCTTTCTGTGCAGAAAAATGCCTTTATCCGTCCTTCTCCTTCGGCAGGATCGCTGGGTGGTGTCGCCCGCAAAACACGGGAAACAATTATTCTTTGCGAAGCTGCCGGCTTTGACACCGTATTTGTAGAAACTGTCGGTGTTGGTCAGAGTGAAACAGCGGTTCATTCCATGGTTGATTTCTTTATGCTGTTGCAAGTTCCTAATACAGGTGACGAACTCCAGGGTATAAAACGTGGGATTATGGAAATGGCTGACGGAATTGTCATAAACAAAGCCGACGGAAACAACGTTGATAAAGCAAAGCTCGCACAGGGTCAGTTTCGCAATGCGCTACATTTGTTCCCTCCAACCGATTCGGGATGGAAGCCGCAAGTGCTTACGTACTCCGGATACTACGGAATTGGCATTGAGGAGATCTGGAAAATGGTATATGAATATATCGATTTCACTCAAAATAGCGGCTATTTTGACTTTAAGCGAAACGAGCAATCCAAATACTGGATGTACGAATCGATTAACGAAAAACTCCGCGAAAGCTTTTATCGCAATCCAATGATCGAAAAAGTTCTTCAGGAAAAAGAAGAGAAAGTCCTGAAAGCAGAACTAAGCTCATTTATCGCGGCAAAAGAAATGCTTGATCTTTATTTCAACGAGCTGATTAAACCCGGCTCAAAATCATTATAACTATTTTAAATCTTAACTATTATGTCTAACAACAATGCATCATTGCTTGCTTTCCTACTAGGTTTGGGATTAGGCGCAGCTGTTATCTATTTCATCAAGTCTGAAAAAGGTGAAAATGTTCGTCAGAAAGTATCTGACTTCCTTGAATCAAAAGGAATTCACCTTTCACAGGACGATTTGAATGAATTTATTGGTCACATGAAACAAAAGTACCACAAATCACATAAATGCGGTTGTGGTCCTGAATGCGATTGTGCAGAAAAAACAATCGAGGTAAAATAAACACAAAACATGGAAGAAAAAGAAAAACACCATGAGCATATTATTCGTGATTTGAAAAATTACACCGATTTGCGCATAGACCTTCTTAAACTGGATGTGATTGAGAAGGTCTCGCGCATTTTGTCTGTTTTTCTGGTCTCAATTCTTGCTCTGCTGCTTCTTATTGTCGGATTATTTTACGCTACAATGGCTTTTGTTTACTGGACCGGACCGTACTTCGGATCGCTTGTTCCGGGTTTTGGTATTGTAACGCTATTCTTCCTGATCATGGCTTTATGCATGTATTTATTAAGAAACAAACTCTTTATAAATCCATTCGTACGCATCTTTAGCCAAATATTTTTCGAACCTAATGAACTAACTGATGATGAAACAAAGGCTGGACAGGCATAATCGCTATACAAAGATTCGTAATCTGCACGATCTGAGATTAGAGAAAATGAAGCTGCGCGAATTGATGATTAATCAGGAATTAGCAATTAAAGATGATTTTCAGGCTATTGCCAGCAAATTCAGCTTTATTTCCGTGTTATTCTCAATAGGCAGTACCATCATGGAGTCCCTCACCATCTTCAATGGTTTAAAAATGGGAATGAAAGCTTTTTCATTTCTTTTTCATTCCGGAAAAAAGAACCGGGACAAATAATTTGTCTAAACTTGACGGAAATTGTAGCTTTACATCCGATTAATATAGTAACATTCAATGAAAGATTTAATTATATCTCATGCTCAGACAGAAAAAACGGTTTTAGTAGGTATTATTACTCCCGACCAGAATGAGCGTAAAGCCAGAGAATATCTTGATGAACTGGCTTTCCTCGCTGAAACAGCAGGAGCTGAACCCGTGAAACAATTTTTTCAACGTCTTGATTACCCCAACTCCACCACTTTTGTCGGTTCAGGTAAATTGCAAGAGATCAAAAATTATGTAGACGAGAATGAGATCGGTATGGTTATCTTTGATGACGACCTTTCTCCTAAGCAGCTGCGTAATATTGAAAACGAATTGCAGGTTAAAATTCTGGACCGTACGAGTCTGATTCTTGATATTTTCGCGAAAAGAGCCCAAACAGCTCATGCTAAAACACAGGTAGAGCTGGCTCAGTACCAGTATTTACTTCCCCGTCTGACCCGATTATGGACCCACCTCGAAAGACAACGCGGGGGTATTGGTATGCGCGGTCCGGGTGAAACTCAGATTGAGACTGACCGTCGTATCATCCTCGACAAGATCTCTAAACTGAAAGAAGATCTGAAGAAGATTGATAAACAGATGTCTACGCAACGCAAAAACAGAGGTCGGATGGTGCGTGTGGCGCTGGTGGGATATACCAACGTAGGGAAATCTACGATGATGAATCTTTTGAGTAAATCGGATGTATTCGCAGAAAACAAACTTTTCGCTACGCTCGATACGACTGTAAGAAAGGTGATTATCGATAATCTTCCTTTTCTGTTGTCCGATACTGTAGGATTTATCCGCAAATTACCTACTCACCTTGTTGAATCGTTTAAATCAACTCTTGACGAAGTGCGCGAGGCCGATCTTCTTATTCATGTGGTAGATATATCTCATCCGGGATTCGAAGATCAGTTCGAAGTAGTAAATAAGACATTAAACGAAACTTGCGATGCTACAGACAAACCGATGATTGTAGTATTCAACAAGATCGATGCTTATAACCACGTCGAAAAAGAAGAGGATGATCTAAGTCCGGTAACTCAGGAAAACATCACGCTGGAAGAACTGCAAAGCACATGGATGAATAAACTGCATGGTGACTGCATGTTCATTTCTGCCCGCGATAAAACAAATGTTGATGAGCTTCGTGAACTGATGTATTCAAAAATCAAAGAAATTCATGTATCTCGTTTCCCTTATAACGACTTCTTATATATGAATTATGAAGAAGGGGATCAGGAGTAATTTCTGAAATAAAGATATTCCTACGGATCTTATCTTATAAGAAAGAGCCATGTATTTACTCTGTTGCAGAGTAAATACATGGCTCTTTCTTTATTACAAACAAAACGCACTACATCATGCCCATGAATAAACGCATTTTTTTAATTTATACTGAATAGTATAAAGATTCTGTGATTAAGAAAAACAATAACAAACACTTCGGTCATCCGAACAAAATAAATACTTTTACACTATATATCAATATATTAAAACATAACAAATCTCTACCATCCTTTCATATGCGCATACTTATACTAATAATACTTATCCATGTATCACTTTTCATAAGTGGACAATCTCATAAATCAGACAAGTTAAAAGAAAGATTAGAAGAACAGAAAAAAGAGGATACAACAAAAGTAAATCTGTTGAATCAACTCGCATATGAGCTTCAAAAAAACGATCCAAAGTTAAGTAGTGAATATGCCGACAAAGCATTCCAACTCTCAGGAAAGCTGAAATATGATCAGGGAAAAGCTTATAGTCTTTGGATTAAAGGACTATTATCTAATAAAACAGACAAGAAACAAGCCCTTGATTATTTTGAGCAAGCAGATAAAATTGCCGAAGTAATTAAAGATAATTATAACAGATCGTTGTATCTGACTGCTATTGGCAATTTAAAAACAACGATGGGTAATTCGCAAGAAGGTATTCTGTTTCACAAAAAAGCTCTAAATCTGGCTGAGTCTGTAAATAACAAAAACCAAAGTGCGAAATGCCGGATAAATATATCTATGCATAATGCTTCTCAAGGTAATATTCTCGAAGCTGTTACTGAATTGCAGAAAGTAATTTGCGACTCTGTTGAAATAAATGACAGCTCTCTTCTTGCAAAAACGTATTCCAATCTTGCCACGCTGAATGCCCGGTCTAATAATTTCGTAAAAGGCATGGAGTACTACCTTAAAGCTTTAGATATAAACGAAAAGATCAATGATAAAAATGCATGCATCTTATGTCTTATAAATATAGCAAGCCTGCAAGCCGAACATAAAGACCGGACAACCGCACTTAAGACCGTAAACAAAGGTTTAAATCTTTCGAAAGAGCAAAATAATGCGGCCTATATGGGACTCTGTTATGCTGTACTTGGGAATTTGCATGTTCTATCTGATAAGAAAACTGCTTTAAAGTATTATCATTCAGCATTGAGCTTTAATGGAATGAGTGCATCACAGCGTGCAGCTATTTATATGAGAATGGGGGTTATTCATACCTCTTGGAATGAATTTGATCATGCCGAAATGTATTTTCAAAAAGCTTTAAAAATAGCAGAAGACAATAAATACAAACTCCAGCTAAGTGGAATATACAGAAGATACAGCGAATACTTTCTTGCTAAAAAGACTATAAAGCTGCAACTCAATACGCTGAAAGAGCCTTAACTATGGCAACAGAGTCAAATAGTCCTTTAAATAAGGAGGAAGCATTAAAACAACTCAGTGTTATCTATGAAGAAACAGGCAATCCGGGTAAGGCTATTATTCTGTTTAAACAACACACATCCATCCGCGACAGCATATTTAAAGAGAACAATCTCCGCAAACTGGCAATAATGGAAAGCAACTTTGCATTCGCACAGGAGCGTGAGAAATATGAATCAGACAAAGCAAGAAATGAGATATTGATAAGAAAACATAAACAAATTATTTCACTGCTTATATTCATTATAGTATTAGCAGTCATCCTCGCGGCTTTTCTTTTTCATTGGTATAAACTAAAGAAAAAACTTCATGCTGTGGAAATAGAAAATATGAATAAGGAACTTGAGAGCAAACAAAAAACGATGACTATGGCTCAGCTTAAGCTTGTCAAGAATGCTGAACGAGACAATCAGACGGTAAACTCTCTTGAGAAAATCATAGAAAAAACAGACGGAGAAGGTAAGCAGGACATTAGCCGGCTCATCAGTAATTATAAATACGAATCCATCAACTCTAACTGGAAAGAGTTTGAAACTTACTTTATTGAATTAAACAGTGTATTCTATAACAATCTCAATAAAGCTTACCCTGATCTTACGACAAATGAGAGGAAACTCTGCATCTTTATGAAGCTTAATATGAGTAGCAAAGACATAATGCAAATCACTCATCAGTCCGAAGAAGCACTAAAGAAATCACGTCTAAGATTAAGGCGTAAACTAAATATCGAAAGCAACACAAATCTCTCATCATTTATACAAAGCATATAGATTCCTTAGCGAATGAGTCTTCCGGAAATTACTAACATGCGAACGACTCCTTCTCTTGTATGAATGGTTTCAGATTTTACCCTATGATATTCCGGATAAACTTTTATGCATTGACTATGTTTTTTTAATAGTCTGCTTGATTTAAAACAAACCAAACAGGCTATTAAAATCAAACAATTGTTTTTTCTTTGTAATCAAATTCAAATTCTCATTTATGGCTCATTTCAACAGAAAACAAATATTCTTCTATATTGCAGGCATATCTTTTGCTTTATTTTCAATCGCCTGTTCCGGTAAAAAAGAAAGAGGACCGCACACAATTGAGGAATTCAGGGGGGGGGTCAGCAAAACATTCAGTGACTTAAACGCAGCTCATCTGGAAGCTGCACGCTCAATTAATACAACTATCTTCGCAAACGAGGAAGAAGCTGACGACAACGGTCATATGGTAAAAATAAAAGCGAATGATTATTATGCCATCGACAAGCTAACTCACTCGCTCCCTTACCTCACTGACGAAGCAGCTGATTTGCTGAAAACAATCGGCGAAAACTTTCAGGATTCGCTGGAATCGAAATCAGCAACTCCACACCGGATTATTGTCACAAGTATTCTGAGAACCGACGAAACAATAAAAAAACTCCGTAAAAGAAACTCGAATTCGAGCCTGAATTCAGCACATTTATACGGAACTACATTTGATGTGGCATATACCCGTTTTGAGCCTCTTGAAGAAGGAGAAGAGATCCCTGTTCAACTTCTAAAATCAGTTTTGGCTGAAGTTCTTCGTGACCTGCGTAAAAATAAAAAATGCTACGTCAAATACGAAGTCAAACAAGGATGTTTTCACATTACAGTCAGACCCTAATCAGATAATTTATGAATATTGATTTTTTCAAATCAGAATTAGAACAAGCATTATTTCAAATCCAGCGAATAAGACATAAGAGAACCTACAATAGCCTATACCGGTTATTAACTACTCTCGTGTTTTTCGGACTTCTGTATGCATACACTAATCCTTATAACCCTCTTATTTTCTGTACGATTCCATTTGTTATTCTTTTTTTATATCTGGTAAGAAGGGAAGCTTCGCTTAACCGTCGACATAATTACTGGCAGACAAGAAAAGAAATTTGCGATAAAGAACTAAAAATTGCACGCTTCGATATCACATCTTTTATTGGCGGCAAACGTCATGAGGAGGAAGAGCATCCTTTCTCTAATGACTTAGACCTTTTCGGACACAACTCTCTGTTTCAGTTTATCAACCGTACCGTTACCCCGGGAGGAGAAAAAGTTCTGGCGCGACAGTTAAAACATCCACTCGCAAAACGCGAAGACATATTGCGCAGACAAAAAACAATCCAGGAGATGAGCTCTAAACCGCTATGGCTACTGAACTTTGCAACTCTTGGAAGTCTTGAGTCTTACAAGCCATCTGATATGGATGAGTTAAAGCGATTTCTCGAAGAATCGATTCCCTATTCCCGCAATCAGTTTCTGGCTGTGCTTGTCATGTTTACACCGTTTATTCAACTGGCAATATTCTTAGCGGCATTTTACGGACTGATACCCTACTCTGTATTAGCTGCTTCTCTTGTTTCTGCAGCTACTTTTGCAATACTGAACAACAAAAAAATATCAGCCATACAGTTAACTCTTGACCGTAAGTCGAAGCTTATGGCAAGATACGCTTCGCTGTTTAAGGTAATGGAAGAGGCGAATACAAAAGCAGAAGAACTTGTTGAAATGCAAAAGCAGCTTTATTCTGAAAATACGTCTGCTTCTGTCGTTATCGGAAATCTGAGCAAACTGCTTACTAAACTTGAATACCGGGACAATGTGATTGCAGGAGTAATTCTAAACGCTTTATTTTTGTGGGATTTCAGACAACTGATTGCCATCAACCGATGGCGGACACAATACAAAGTAAATATTCCGTCATGGGTAAATATCCTTTATGAAACAGATGCCCTGATCTCATTCTCTTTGTTTTCATATACGAACAATGATCGTACTACATTTCCGGAGATAAGTGAAAGAGGTGTGATCATTAAAGCGGACAACCTTCGACATCCGTTAATGACGCAAGACCGATGCGTGGCCAATCCGATAGATATTGAAAAGATATCAAGTTTTGTCGTAATTACTGGTGCTAATATGGCCGGTAAGAGTACCTACCTGCGCACGGTAGGAGTCAATCTGTTATTTGCAAATATCGGACTTCCTGTATTTGCAGACTCATTTGAGTTTACACCTATGCCTGTGTTCACAAGCCTCCGTACAACAGACTCTCTTTCTCAGAACGAATCCTATTTCTTTGCCGAATTGAAACGGTTGAAGATAATTATTGATCGTTTAAATAACGGCGAACGCTTATTTATTATTCTGGATGAGATTCTTAAGGGGACGAACTCTGTTGATAAACAACATGGTTCTATCTCATTAGTGAAGCAGCTGCTTTCTCATTCATGTGCCGGCATCATTGCGACGCATGATCTTGCTTTGGGTGATCTGGAAGCATTATATCCGGACTCTATTGCAAACTATTGTTTCGAAGCAGATATAAAAGATGATAAATTAAACTTTAGCTATAAGCTTCAGAAAGGCATAGCATTCAATATGAATGCATGTTTCCTGATGAAGCAAATGGGCATAATAATTGAATAAAATCAATCGTTTGTATGTTAGATTTTAGAAGAGTAACGCTAGAAGATAAAGCTTTAATTGAGCACTATTTTAATAGCACACCCAAACCGCAACTCAACTATTCTTTTGAGGTACTGTACTTGTGGCGTAATGCCTGCGAATTTGAAATTTGTGAATACAACGGATTCCTTCTGATAAAAACATTTATTCTCTGTAACCATAATTTTCTCTATCCGCTCGGTAAAGGTGATCTGACGGATGCTATCCAACAGATGAAGAGGTACTCCGAGTCTCATTATTGCGAATTTAATTTGTTTCAAATTACGGAGGAGGAGAAAGAAGAAATTGATACTATTCTTCCGGGGAGATTCAATTTCATTGCCGTACCCGAAGAGTTTGAATATGTCTATTCACGCGAAAAGCTAGCATCGCTTTCCGGCAAGAAGCTTCAACCAAAGCGCAATCATATCAATGCTTTAATCAACTCCTGCGAATGGTCATACGAAGAGATTGACACCAATAATATTGATGAATGCATTGCTTTAAATAACAGATGGATGGTCAATCATCAGGAATGTGATCCTGTACAACTTCACATGGAGAATGAAGCTATTGAGAATGCATTAAGTGATTTCTTCACATTAGGGTTACACGGGGGAGCTATTCACATTAATGGAGCTATTGAAGCTTTCTCCATAGGCTGTCCGCTCACTTCAGATACTTATCTGGTATTATTCGAAAAGGCGAATCCGGAAATAAGAGGTGCTTACCCATTGATGAACCGCGAATTTGTGAAACACGAAATCCCGGAACATTATCTGTTTGTCAACCGTGCAGAAGATGCCGGTGACGAAGGTTTGCGACAGGCCAAATTGTCCTATCATCCTGAAAAACTGGAAACGCTTTATAGGGCTGAGCCAGTGAAACAAGTATAATACAACTGATTAAGAGTAAGTTTAACTTACTCTTTTTTTGTTTCCAATATAAACCAGCTTGCACAGACAGTAAATATTAGTAAATTTGTCCATTATTATCTCAAAACACATAATAACCATTTAACTCTATGAAAACATTCAATTACGTTCCGTTCATTTGTTTCTTAATACTCATGCTATCTGCTTGCGGTCCGAAAGATGATGATTCTTCATTAACCGGATCAAATGATTCATTTGGAGGTAAGATAAAGAGTGTTGAATTACATAAAGACAAAAGCTTCGAGAAAATTCCAATCGTTAATAACGAGGGTGAATGGATCGCAACTTCAGGCAATAAAGCGATCGCAACAGTATTAACAGAAGAGAATCAACTCATTATTATTGGTGTTGCTCAAGGCGAAACCACAGTTAATGTACAAGATAGCAAAGGGAAGAAGTCTTCTGTTAATGTCACTGTTGATTATAATCTGATACGACCTGTTCCTCCTACGGAATTGATTATTGTCCGAAAAGGAGATTCACGCTCAATAAATGTTGAGAGCGGACTAAAAATCAGAGTAAAAGACGGCAAAGATAATATCTCCTTCAATTTACTTGATGACAACAAGTTAAGAATTGAAGGCAAGCAGTTAGGTCAAAGTCTGATAGCTTGCAAGCTTGATTACTGGTCGAAAAACGAACTGAATATAGTTATTGTTGATAAATACCCGCTTGAGGTAATCGAAAACATTACGATCACACAAAGACCGGGCAAAGTACAACGACTGATTCAGATGGGTAACGGGAACTACCGTGTTGAATCAGCTGATCCGTCTATTGCTATCGGTCGCATTCTTCCTTACGAAGGGCCTTATAACTCCTTTTTACACAACGAAGCAATATTGGAGGTCGAATCATTTGATAAACGTGGAACAACGACTTTAACTGTTACAGATGGGATGAACGTGAGCAAAACAATCATGATATCTGTCTATTAGAATAAGAATAAAGATCCACAAATCTATATTTAGGAGCAGGCTTTTAGTCTGCTCCTTTTTTATTATAGGTATTTATCTACAGAACGATAGGCATTATTAACCCAAAAGATACGTCCGGATAATTTCATTTGCACGTATGGTTAACTTCATTCGAACGTAAGAATAATTCAGGATCTGTACAGATCCTTTTTTCTACTTGTACAGCTCCTTCCAAGGAACTGTACAGATCCTTAGAAGGAGCTGTACAGCCTGCAAATTAATCCTGCTTGCAAATGAAATTATTTACGCTTCAAAAGAAACTAATCAAAGGTATGGCATGAATTATTCATACGTATATGCGCCCACCAATATACGTATATGCACAAAAAAGAAAAGAGATTAGTCCGTGAAT